>DATEAJ010000116.1:0-8350 GCA_035288445.1 Nitrosopumilaceae archaeon | reverse complement strand
GTTCTTTTTTGTAGCATATCTTTATTCTTCCAGAAGCAGTAACTCCTATTTCATCGGCATCATATTTATTTAGAGCAACTATTGGTTTGCCGCCAGATTCAACACCAGAAATAGAGACTCTTAATTTCACAACAACACTACCTTCTTGTAATTATTTAAAGACAAGATCTTTCCGTACTACCTGTCAATGCATCATTGAAAATGGATGGGGTGCACTCAAAACAGCAAGTGCCATAACAACTATGAATAGTTTTTTACGCTTGCTTGAAAGTGGGGAGATATCATCAAGAGGTCTTACCTCATGTTTTGACATGCTAAAGGAGAGTACCAAGAATGCCATGAACCAGTATCCTAAGACAAAAAGCACAGCTATGCCTATGTATGTTGTAATTTTGTGCCATTTTCTTCCAAGGGTTGCACGAGCTATATGCCCTCCATCAAGCTGCCACGCCGGAAGAAGATTCAAAAACGTTAAGAGAAATCCAAGCCAAGCGGCATACAATACAGGTGACATGATCAATTCCATTCCTTCAACTGTTTTTCCTGCTAGTGCAATTGTACCACTCATGATTATACTTGGGTGTACTTGGACAATGTCTGATTTAGAAAAAAGTGATTGAGCTTGTTCTGCTGGTACCATTGGAGAAATGTATGCACCAAACGTTGAAACTATTATAGCCACAATCAGTCCCGCAATTGGTCCAGAAATTCCAACATCAAACAGTGTATCTCTGTTTGTCATAAAGGATCGTGCAGAAATAAAAGCGCCAAATGTTGGTATGCCAAATACTGGGATACCTGGAATAAAGTATGGCCAGCTTGTTTTGAGCTTGTGCCATTTTGATGCCATCATATGTCCAAGTTCATGTATTCCAAGTATTCCGATTAGAGAAATTGTATAAAGAACTGCGGTATTGAGCGGATCACCAAGGTAAGTTAGCAAATTTGCAGCAGATGTCCTGTAGTAGCCATCAATCATTACCATTGCTATTGTTACAGCAAAAAGTATTCTTGGGATCCAAGTTCGCCTTGATTTTGGAGGAGTGAATTTACCAACTAAAAGAATTATCCTGCCTTCAAATCTTTCAAGTCTTGCAACCAGATTCTTTGATTCCAGTATTCGTACAAGCTCAACAAACTTTTGTTTGAATCCCTCTTGTTCTATTTCGAATTGAAGTGCATCAAGGTTTTGATTGATGCTTTTTACACTAAATACTGAAGAAACGATTGATGTTATCTCTTCTTGTGTTGATTCGACCAAAATTCTCACCTAGGTAATTTTTAACCTCTTAAGAAGCGAGGAATTTGCTATCACAGATATTGAACTAAGGGCCATCGCTGCAGCTGCTATTATTGGGCTCAATAACCCTATTGCGGCTATTGGAATGGCTCCAGTGTTGTATGCTAAAGCCCAGAACAGGTTTTGTTTGATCTTTCTCATCGTAGCCCTGCTAAGTTTTACAGCTCTTACCACGTCCATAATGTCGTCTTTTATCAGAATTATTCCCCCGGTCTCCTTTGCAATGTCAGAACCACTGCCTATGGCAATTCCAATGTCTGCTTGTGCAAGGGCAGGAGCGTCGTTTATTCCATCCCCAACCATCGCAACAACCTTTCCTTCTGATTGCAGTTTTTTTATGACATTTGCTTTTTCTGCAGGGAGTACATTTGCTATCACTTTGTCAATTCCAACATTTTGCGCAACTGCTCTAGCTGTCTTTTCATTGTCTCCTGTCAGCATAACAGTTTCAATTCCAAGTTTTTTGAGTGATCTTATTGCAGCAGCGGATGATTCTTTTAGAGTGTCTGCAACAGCAATCAATCCAGCTATTTCTTTTTCTACTGCTACTATCATGACAGTCTTTCCCTGAGACTCTAGTTCTGCCATTTGTTGTTCAACATCTATTGGAATGCCAAACTTTAGCATCAACTTTCTATTTCCAAAGAGAATGTGTTTACCAGACACATTAGCTTTGACCCCCATTCCTGAAACGGCTTCAAATTGTATAGGATTTTGTAGAGAGATGTTACGTGCTTTGGCTTCTTTGATGATTGCCTGAGCCAGTGGATGTTCAGAACCACTTTCTACACTGCCTGCAAGTTCTAGCAACTGAGCATCCCTATAGTTATTCAAAGAAAGAAGATCTGTAACTGATGGTTCACCTTTTGTCAAAGTTCCAGTCTTGTCAAAAACTATGGTCTTTATTTTTTGAGAACGTTCAAGATATTCAGCTCCTCTGATCAGGATACCTGCTTCAGCACCCTTTCCTACACCTACCATGAGAGCAGCGGGCGTGGCGATTCCCATGGCACATGGGCAGGCAATTATCAAGACTGCAACAAAAGAAAGCAGACCAGTAATGAAATTTCCAAAAACAAAATACCATACCAAAAAAGATCCTACAGCTACTAAAACAACAAGTGGAACAAATTTTGCAGAGATTGAATCTACTAGTCTTTGAATGTGTCCTGTTGATGCCTGTGCTTCCTCAACAATGTGCACTATTTGTGAAAGTGCAGTCTCCTTTCCAACTTTGGTAGCTTTGACTTTAAGCAATCCATTTTTGTTTAGAGTAGCCCCTATCACTTCGCTTCCTACCATCTTATCTACAGGAATACTTTCACCTGTGATCATTTTTTCATCTACTGCTGATGCTCCTTCAATTACAACACCATCTGTTGGAATTTTTTCTCCTGGTCTTATGATCAAAATGTCATCAACTTGAATTTGATTGGCTGGAATTTCAATTTCCATGCCATTTTTAATTATTCTTGCAGTAGCTGGTCTAAGATCAAGAAGTTTTCTTACTGCAGCTGAGCTTCTTTTTTTGATTGCTTCTTCCATGTATTTTCCAAGTAAAACAAAAGCAATGATTACCGCAGACACTTCAAAGTAAACATCTCTTTCTTTTACTGGCAGGGCGCCAGGGAAGAACAAAACTGTTACACTGTAAAAATATGCAACAAGCGTGCCGATGGATATCAAAAGATCCATGTTGGCAGTTCTTCGCTTGATTGCCTGATATGCGCCAACATAGAAAGTCCACCCGCCGATGAACTGTACTGGTGTTACAATGATAAACAATAGCATGCCCCAAGAGAGAAACGGTATTTGTGGAAAAGGCACCCATGTGACAGCAACTGCGCCAAATGCCAGTGCAAGATAAAGACCACCACGCAATATTGCAAGAATTAGGGCTCCAGAAACTGCGACATACATTCTTTTCTTGAGTTTTCCAAGTTCTTTTTCTGGATTTACAAATGTGTTCAAACAGGTAGGACTGCAAAAGTAAAACGTCCTTGCACCAATTTCTGAATTAAGTGCAGTTTTTTCATCTACTATCATCCCACATACCGGATCTTTTGCCATGTTTCATTTTGTATTTTTGTGTACTATAAATAAGATATCTATTATCAAAACTGGTTTTCAGAGAATGCTACCGCGAGTCATAGGAAAAGAAGATGACCATATACAGCAGACTAAAATCAACTAAGACCGTTTAGCAAGCCATTTTCCAACCTCTGGCCACAATTGTTTATGTGCGTTTGGACTAACGCACAGTCCGACATGACCTGTTGGAAATTCTATTAGTTTTTTGTCAGTGCTTGGTATGACATTCATTATTGATCTACTTGAATCTGGAGGGACCAAGTCGTCCTTTGTCCCAATTATGTTTAAGACTGGCATTGTTATTTTTCTGAGATCAACAACATCTGAACCGACCATCATTTTGTTTTTTATTAACAGATTTTTCTTGTAGATTTGATTTACCATTTCTCTATAAACAGGCCCGATTATTGGTACGCTGTCATAAAGCCAGCCTTCAATTGCGAAAAATTGTTTGATCTCATCCGGACTTTTTGGTTCACTAAAGTACCTCAAATACTTTAGCAGGGCTTCTACCGGATTGCGCAGGATGAATGCAGCATTAAGAAACCAGCCAGGTACATTTCCAAATGTATCTACCAGCTCGTCGGCATCAATGTGTTTTGTCCAGTTTTCAATTACTGTATTTGTTTTTTCCAAATCAATTGGAGTGGCATGCAGAACTAGATTCTTGACGTTTTCAGGATGGATGGCAGAATGAATCAGGGCAAAAATTCCGCCCCAACAATACCCAAACAAAGACACTTTTTCAGAACCTGTGATTTCTTTGATCTTTTCAACTGCATTTTCAACATATTCATGCGCATAGTCCTCAAGTGTCATGTTTTGATACGATGAGTCAGGCGTGCCCCAGTCTGTTGCATAGACATCAAATCCTTGCTTTAGAAGGCTGTTTATCACACTGACTTTGGGTAAAAGATCCAAGATATAGTGCCTGTTGATAAGAGAATATACAACAAGCAGTGGGGTTTTGTGTTTTTGCGCAACTACTGGTTTGTAGTGAAGAAGACTGAATCTTCCGTTCATCTGAATCACTTCGGATGGGGTGCGATTGACATTATCTCGTATAGGCTCTAGCATCCTGCTGCCAGCAAGATAAAAATCGGCCAATCTATTGTAAATCTTGTCATAACCAAAAAGCTTGGCAAATCTTATTCTCGTACTTATAAGATTGGCAATGCTTGACGCAAAACTTTCTTCATTTAGTTTCTGCCTTAGCGTATACTCAAACGCAGCACGCATCGCATTTTGAGTTTTTTGTATCGATTCATCGCTCGTATTTAAGAAAGATTTCATAGATTTTGCTGTAGCTTCAAAAAATGCGGCATTGTATTTGTTGGCATTGTCACACCATGCGTACCAATAATCATAATATTTATTGAAAATATTTTCTGGTTTGTTATCTGTGTAGTTTATTTGAAGCATCTATACTTCCACAACTCTCTCTTTTTCTACCAGTGTTAGCTCGCTCATTTTTTGTGGGTCCAATTCATCTTTAATGTCATTTACTATAAAGACTGATTCAAATATCAAAACTGATAATGAAGCGTTGAATTTTACAAATGTAAAGCTGTGTTTTTAATTATGAGAGGTGTTATGCAGATTCCCAATATTGAATTTTATGAATACGTTTAAAAACTAAAATTAAAGGTTGTTATTCATGTTTGAAAAGGACTGCCAAATCTGTGGCCTTGACAATGAATATTTTTTGATATGTAGGTTGTTCATCTAAACAATTCTTTCAAATTAGTTGGCAAATTCCTAAGATAAAGCAAAGCTAAGGGCGTGCCCCAATTAGCCCATCGTTCAATGAAATCCCAGATTGGTTCGCCTGACACAGGTCTTGCAACAGCTGTTAGAAATCCCCAAAGTGTAGCCCAAATGAGTAATAGTCTGAATGGATAAACGATTGCAAGAATGGCAGTCATAATATCAATAACTCCAATTGTATAAAGCAAGTTCTCAGCTAATGTGCCTGTAATCCCACTCATCCCTTCAATCAATTCTAGAAAAGAAGGTTTCAGCTGTAATGCCAGCACTCCATGACCTAGGTAGGTGCCAAAAACTGCTATTCTTAATATCCATTCTACTTTTTTAATACTTGTAAACTTATTCGGGGCAGGATCTTTTACCATTCTTGTTATCCAACAATTCAACCGTCAAGATTTTATTTCTAGTTGTAGTTAATTATCATTATTGATTCTCAATCATAAAAAACAATCCATATTATTATATGGCATTAATTTGTGAAATAAATTGTGTTTGAAAAACACTGTCAGATTTGTGACATTGAGGTAAAGAAAGAAACAGTAATCAAAAGATTTGGAAAATATTTTTGTAATGGTGACCATGTACAGCAATACGTAGCAAGAAAGATGGAAGAAGAAAAACGTATGGAAGAGGAAAGAAGGAGACATCCCCGACGTGGTGGATGTTGCTAAAGTGCTATCTATTCAATCAGAAAGACCTACCGGCGTTACAATTCTTGGAATTAGCTACATAGTTTTTGGCATCCTAATGGTAGTATCTGTTGTCATGGTTGTAGCATTTACTTCAATGATGGGAAGTTATTCTGGTATGTTAGGAAGCATGATGGGAGACACCATGACGGTTTTTGGAGGAGTTATTGCAGTAGGTGTCGGGATCCTTGCAACAATTGAGTTTATGATAGCCTGGGCATTATTTAGTGGCAAAAGAGGTGGGAGGATAGCGGTTATATCTCTCTCGATGGCAGATCTCATTATACACTGTGTCACTTTATTGGTTGGAAATCTATTTGCAATACCTCACATTGTTGTTGATCTGATAGTTCTCTTTTACATGTGGAAACCTAATGTCATTTCTTATTTCAACCAGAAGAACACCAGTTTTACGTGAAACCGGATTAAAAGATAAAAACTTTAACGGAGAATTTGTCTTACCAGATTCTGTAGTCTTTGTAATCTTGTGTATGACATGTTTGTTTTACGGGATAGTTGGTTGAGATCTATAATTAACAAATCTCTGGCAAGCATGATCTTGTTTTGGGAAAGAATCTGTAATTCCGGTGTTCTAAGCCCCAAGATAGTTATCGGATACAATCCTTTTTCTTCTATCATATTTTCTAGTCCTTTATCATGTGGAAATCTCCAACACAATAGTTTTTGTCCTATACATTTTGCATATGTAATAACATCATCAGATACTTTCGTGTTACACACAAGCATTTCATTGTTAAAGACGTCAGATAGATCTAAAAATCTGGCATGAGTGTACAATGACTCTTTTAATCCAGTGTATATTCCAGGGAAATTATGATATTTGCATTCAATCATGTATCTTTCGTTTGTAAGATGTGATTTAGCAACAAGATCTATCTCATGTTTTACACATTTTCCATTTACTTGCGATCTGGTTGCTTCAACATCATATCCATAGTTCTCAAGTATTTTTCCAACATAGGTTTCAAATGAGAATCCTGCCGGGCCCATTAACATGATTGATTCTTTTAGTCTGTATCGATGTTTGATTATTTGACCTTCGTCTACTGCTGCAAGAGCATTTAGAACCATCCTGTAAACTTCTCTTGTCCGCATACCATTTCGTAACTGTTCGCTAACTTTCTTTACAACTTGCTCGGCTAACTTTTTACTTGCTCCAGCACGAATGCACGTTACTTCTACTTTGTTACTATCAAATGGAACTGCCTGACCACTTGCCTTGATTACATAGATTTGTTTTTTCTGCATAATTTCAGACATGGATATATCTTTGATTAGGATCTCTTTAGTGTTTTATTTTTGATCAGATTGTTTCATTCTCATGAGAATTTGTTCAGTAATTTTATGCAGTTCAGCATTTGACCCTACACTGCATATTCTGGCCAGATCTGTTGTGGTTACAATTCCAACTAATTTATTTTGATTGGTTACAGGTACTCGGTGTATTTTTTTTACCTTCATTAGTTGAGCAAGCTCCCAGACTGTTTCATCAGAATTAATAGTAATCAACGGAGTAGACATTACATCTTTTAGTTTCGTAGAATATCCTTTATTTTTAGCAACAATTCTTCTGACAATGTCTCTTTCTGTGATTATTCCTGTTGCGATGTTATTCTCCATTACAACTATTCCTCCCACTTCTGCATTATCCATCATTTCAGATGCATCTTTAACTGTCATTGAAGAATCGATTGATATTACATTATTTTTCATGATATCTTTTACAAAAGTACTGTCGTCCATGCCATACTTCTATGGTTTTGAACTTAAAAATGAGTAGATGATTATCATAGTTGAGTCTACACACGCAGATGTAGAAATCTTCCTCTAATGATATGATTTGATATCAGATGTGATAATCAGAAGTACTTTTAAAGAAAAATGATTGTCAAGCCAATATATTGAATCACGAATCGGGTCTCCCTTTGATGAAACTTTCTTTAAATGATCTTTTGCCTGATTCATTATACAAATCACCTGCAGTAAGCATTAGACTAACTGATACTGTTGGAGACGCAGCAACATTACTATCTCATTACTTGGAATCATTTACTGATTCGTTAGTTGTTATAAAAGATGAAAAACCAGTAGGTGTAATAGGTGGAATCGAGCTTTTAGACGGTGTTTTAAAAAATCCGACCTCTGATTTTTTTGACAACACTTCAGTTGGCAAAATGATGAATGAGAAGCTAACTATCATTACAAAACAGACCAAATTATCAGATTTACTAAAACAATGGCAAGAAACTAGACGTGCTTTTGCAATCATATCAAATCCATATTCTGGTTTCTCTGCGATTTCTGCTAGAAAGATGCTTGAAATTGCTATTATGTATGGAGATGTCATGACAATTTCTGAAATTCCTAAAAAACGAGCTGTCACTTTTAATAATAATTACACGGTAAGGGACATCATAACTTCAATGTTTGAAAACAAAACTCGCAAGTTGATTCTTGAGCAAACATCCTCATTCATCAGTGA
>DATEAJ010000115.1:0-2026 GCA_035288445.1 Nitrosopumilaceae archaeon | reverse complement strand
GATGTTTCCTACTCTTGTGGAAAAGTTAATTGCGTTTTGAGCCATGGCCTGTAGTGTAACAATGTCAAGTTCACCATTTTGTTGTGCGCTGACATCTAATAGTTCAAGATACGCCTGTTGTTTTGTGTTATTTGGTGCATAAAGTTCCTGAACTATAGTAGCTTTACTGTTTTCTTCACCTATTACGATATTGCGTGAAATAGTGGATGTACCGTCAACAGAAAGTGATGAGATTGCATGTATTGGTTTTTCTAAAATTAAATTTCGTGGGATGTAAATAAAGAAGCCAGAGTTGAAAAATGCGTTGTTTAACGCAATAAACTTGTCTTTTTTAGGATCTGTTAATTCAAGAGATTTTTTGATTTTATCACCATGTTCTTTGATTGCTTCCTGAATTGAGCATATGATTAGACCTTTTGATTTCAGATCAGGTGGGAGATTTATTTTGTGAATGTTGGTACCGATCTGTATTACGCTTGCGTTATCTGAGATCTCAGACATTCTATCTTTTACGAGATCTGGAATTGTACTATCTGAACTTAATGAAAAGAAAATTTGATCATGATCCATCTTGTTTGCATCAGAATACTTGTTGTAAAGTGGAGACACCTCTGCAGGAAGTTCTTTGTAAATTGCAAAAGAATTTTTCCTATAATCTTTAAGCCACGTTGGCTCATTGTTTGCAGCTGAAATTTCGTCTATATGATTTGAGTCAAGTTTGGATAAAATAAAAGAAGTCATGCCATGTCATATAAGGAGGGCCGCAGTCTAACCGACTGAGCCGTCCATTTCAAGTTTTACTAATCTATTGAGTTCTACGGCATATTCCATAGGGAGTTCTTTGGTAAACGGTTCGATGAATCCATTTACAATTAGAGTTAATGCATCTTCTTCGGAAAATCCTCTACTCATAAGATAGAAGATCTGCTCGTCTCCTATCTTTCCTACAGTTGCCTCGTGAGTAACTGTAGCGTCTTCTTGGTTTATCTCCATGTATGGATAGGTATCTGTCTTTGAAATATCATCTAAAAGTAATGCATCACATCTTACAGAAGCCTTGACGTTTGTTGCACCTTTTGCAACATGCAATAGACCTCTGTATGTTGTTCTTCCATTGCCCCTACTTACTGATTTTGATGTAACTCTTGATGTAGTGTTAGGTGCCAAATGTACCATTTTTGCACCAGTATCTTGGTGCTGGTTTTTTCCTGCAAATGCAATAGACAATGTTTCTCCATGTGCTCTTTCTCCCAGCATGTAAATTCCAGGATATTTCATTGTCAGTTTGCTTCCTATGTTTCCGTCAATCCATTCTACTCTTGCACCTTCATAAGCATAGGCCCGCTTTGTAACTAGATTGTAAACATCATTGCTCCAGTTTTGGATTGTTGTATATCTTAGCTTTGCATTCTTTAATGCTATAAGCTCGACTACAGCAGAGTGGAGTGATTCAGAAGAATAGACTGGTGCAGTACATCCTTCTATGTAATGTACTTCAGATCCCTCATCTGCAATAATTAGAGTTCTTTCAAATTGTCCAATGTTTTCTGCATTGATTCTAAAGTATGCCTGTAATGGAAGATCCACTTTAACACCTGGTGGAACATAAATAAAAGATCCTCCACTCCAGACTGCGCTGTTAAGTGCTGCAAATTTGTTGTCTTCTGGAGGAATTATTTTACCAAAATATTTTCTAAAGATTTCAGGTTCTTCTTTTAGTGCACTATCCGTGTCTAAAAATTTAACGCCTTGTTTTGTCAGGTCATCTCTTAAGTGATGATAAACAACTTCTGATTCATATTGAGCGCCGACACCCGCAAGGAATTTTTTTTCTGCTTCTGGAATTCCTAACTTGTCAAAAGTATTTTTGACATCAGCTGGTACGTCATCCCAATTCTTTTCGGTCTTTTCAGAAGCCTTTGCATAATAATAGATATTGTTAAAGTCAATTTTGCCCAGATCTCCACCCCAATTTGGCATTGGTTTTTTCATGAAAACATCATATGCACGTAGTCTAAAATCAAGC
>DATEAJ010000114.1:0-3728 GCA_035288445.1 Nitrosopumilaceae archaeon | reverse complement strand
GTTCCATGATTCTAGTATAAGGTCGGATTTTGCCATAGGCTTTGCAAAAGTTAAATCAAATTTTAACACAAACTTTGTAACATCCATTTGTAAAAGATCAAAGTTTGCCTCGGAGAATATTCCGTTTGGATCATGCACAGTTATTGTTGGCGATTTGAAAGGGTCATAAAAGATGTAAGCATCACTGTCTTGCCTTTTTTGTCCATCTCGAACGTTTGTGTATAGTCCAATGTGTTCAATCTTTCCAATCCCTCCCCCTTCAGTAAAGTCAAATCGTAGTATTGCCTTTTCTCCTACCTTGAATGTTTTTGTTTCTTCTAATGTTTTATCGTCATTATCGCTTATTATTCCACCAAATCCTTCCTCCCCTCCAGTTATTGTTGCAAATGAAGATGATCCAAATGATTGAGGATTATTACTGCCACCACTACTGCCACCAAATATTCCAGCTATAGCATTAAGAACTAAACCTGATCCTTTCAAACCACCACCAGGTATTTTCCCCGGTCCTGAACCTGGAGAAACGAAGAAAAAATCACTTTGTCCAAAATAGGTGGCAGTTATGATATCGCCATTTGCAACTTGTATGGATATTTGATCTTTATTTTCAAATATTCCTGTATTAGGTCCCGTTTCTATTAATGTCAATGGAATTACATCAGAATTAGTTGTTGAAGTGATAGTGATTGAAATTTCCTCCTCTTCATCTATATTCTCATTTGCATTTTGATCTCTTACTTGAACCAAGGCTAACTCACTTATTGAATATGATGGATTCTCAAATTCAACTATTATTGGAAATATTAAAGCTGAATTACTTATTTCTCCCAAAGTGATAGTTATGATATCACCTGGTTTTGCAAGTATTGCTGTGCTAGAAGACTCATCTGAAGTAAAAGTAAGCTTTCCAGTGAAGACTCCAGGATCACTTTCTGTTAGCACAAATGATGGAATGTTACCACCAGATGGAGTTGTACTTATTGCAGCACTTATGGAATCAGCCCCTGGAGTAGTGTCGGATAATGGATCAATAATTGTTATGGTGGCTTTATCGCTTAACTTGTATTGGGAAAAATCAAATTTAATTTCAGGCAGTGTCTGAACGCAGCCACGATAAAAAATATCTCCAGCTAGAAAACCGTCTTCGTCAGGCATTAGAGAATTATCTGCCCATACAATATGGCAATCAGTTCCCAGAACTGCAATTTCTGGATTTTCAGAGTTATCTGCATTATCACTTACCAAGACGCGGGTAGAAAATGAAGAACCTCTATCCTGACTTGCTATAAAAAAGACATCTTTTTGTCCTAGAGTATCATCCTGCCAAACTACATTGATATTTTGTCCAAATGTATCTAGTTGAGGAAACACTGACAATCCTTCGTCCATACTTAGATTAACAGGTTCTCCAAAAGATTTACCATATGTGTTACTTGCAGTAAAAAATATGTCACTCTCAGAAACATAATCATTGTCTTGCCATACAACATGCACATTAGAGTCCACTGCTGCGATTTGTGGAAATTCAGAATTTCCAGAATCTGTATGACTTAGAGGTACAGGTGTATCAAAAGCTTTGCCATTATCAGAACTCGCTGTAAAAAATATCTCTAACACTCCAGTGGCGAAGTCTTGCCATACAACATACACATTAGAATCCACTACTGCGATTTGGGGGAATTGAGATGTCAGAACACTGCTACTTAGATTGATATAGGAATCAAAATCGACACCGTTATTGGTGCTTGCAGTAAAAAATACGTCATCTTCGCCATCAATAGCAAACTGTCCATCGTCTTGCCATACAACATACACATTTGAACCCTCTGCGGCGATTTGTTGGTTTGTGGGAAATCCAAAATCGTTACGGCTTATAGGTACAGGTTCATCAAAATCTTGGCCATCATTTGTACTTCGGCTAAAAAAAATATCTACGCTGCCATCTGCTGCTTCTTGCCATACAACGTACACATTTGAATCCACTACTGCGATTTGTGGAGATCCAGAAAATCCAGAGCCAGTAAGGCTCAGAGGTTCAGGATTATCAAAATCTTGGCCATCATTTGTACTTCGGTTAAAAAAGATATCTGCGCCGTCATCGGCTGCTTCTTGCCATACAACATACACATTAGAATCCACTGCTGCGATTTGTGGAGATTCAGAAAATCCAGAATCTGTAGGGCTTAGAGGTACAGATGCACCAAAAGTTTGGCCATTATTTATACTTCGGTTAAAAAAGATATCTGCGCCGTCATTGGATTGTTCTTGCCATACAACATACACATTAGAGTCAACTATTGCGATTTGTGGGAATGAAGAAAATCCAGAGTCTGCATCAGTTAGATTAGATATATCTTCAAAGTTGAATCCATCAGAATATACTTCATGTAAGGAAAATGATGATGAAAGTAAAATAAATGAAAGAATTGTAGCTAGTAAATTTTCTCTAGAGATTCCATTTTTTCCAATTTTTATCGTTCTGTTATTTTTCCATTTTTCCAAAATGCCCCAAAACCCCCAAATTAAATCCCAGCGTATGATGTATGATCCTCATCATATTCAAAGATATTCATTGCATGGTGGGTTGTTTCGTTCGAGTGAATATACTGGATAACTAAATTTTAGGCCTGTTGAACAGTCAGAACATTGTTTAAAGATATACCCCTCTAGTGACTTTGCAATCTGATGCATGTCACCGCCTATTACCATACTGTTGGGGGCAGCATGACGATTAATCTTTGAACAAAGGTTTACTGGTGGACCAAAAATGTCATCACGTGTAGAATGAGTTTCTTTTGCAATCATTACCGTACCATAGTCTCCACTAATTCTGTATTTTACTGAGGGCAAGTGTTCTTCTTTCATTAACTCGTTTATCCTACATCCTGCATCTAACATTGCGATTCCACACTCGAGGGAATATTTTGCTAAAAGTTTTTCAGAGAATCCAGTTTTTTTTGGAAAATAATACAGCAGGCTATCTCCTACATTTTTTACAATCCTTCCACCAAAATTCTCTACAATTGTTGCCATGGCGTTGAGAAAAATTGCGTAATATTTGCAGGCCTGCCTTTGAGATAAAAATGAGGTTATTCTAGTGGAATCAACAATATCTACAGTGGAAATAAAATAATCTGCAAAGCTTCCCGAAAATGATATTATATCATCATTTGTCACTTTGATGCTTTGTTCTTTTGCATCCATACGATTTCTTACTATAACTGATTGATAACAACCACTTAGCTTGATTTGTAAATGATTAGCTACATTTTTCAATGAATGATATATCGCTTTGATTCCTAGGATACATATGAAATTTGAAAAGAGCAAGCAAATGTATTGCGATTCCCTAGTTGCATTAGGCAGAGGCGGGGGAATCGTAATTAGTTTGAGCATATAAAAACCAGAGGCCAAAACTAGAAAATGGTACTTGGCATACCATTAGTGTAATTTATACCAAGATTTCGTAACTGAGTTTTTAATAAATCATTTATTATTACGTTACCCCAGTTTCAAAGCAAGACATGACAAGAACCAAGAAGCGATCATCTAAAAATTTCAAAAATGATATGTTAGGAGAAACACTTGGATTACTAGAAGAAAAAGAAAAAAACAAGGATTGGGTTATTGAAGAACTTAAACGAAGAAGAGTAAAGCTAAGAGTAGCACCCACAGAAAACAGCTATGAGATACTCAAGGCATCACCTAAGAAATTTGTAAAAGAGATA
>DATEAJ010000113.1:0-3777 GCA_035288445.1 Nitrosopumilaceae archaeon | reverse complement strand
TTCCGAGATTACAGTTTTTCATACACCAGGACATTCAAAAGATAGCATCTGTCTAGTCGGTGACGACAAAATCTTTTCTGGTGATACCATTTTTGTAGGAAACTGTGGAAGAGTTGATCTTCCTGGCGGTAACGCAAGAGAGCTCTATCATAGTCTTTTTGATGTAATCAGCAAGATGAATGAAAACTATGTGCTTTATCCTGGTCATAATTATGGTTCGTCTGTTTCATCAACTATAGGTAAAGAAAAAAAGACTAACTTTGTACTACAGCCAAGAACTGAAGATGAATTTGCAGAATTTATGAATAGTGAGTGATTTGTGAAAGACATAGAAATTTTTGGAAATGTGGAAAAAGGTAACGATTTTATCAAAAAAACTCAAAATAAAAAATTTGTATTTTCATTTGTCACATCTTATACTCATACTTGTGAGATTCCCGGAATCACAGTGGCTGGAGCTAAACCCGATCTACTAAAGTTCACCTCTGCAGCAGACGCCGAATTTCTTCATTATGGATACTGTAAAAGTATTGACGCCATTCCGATGACTCCTGATGGCAAGCCTACTCCGGCTATTCTCACAAAAGTTGCACTTGAAGCATCAAGCATACCTTGTTTTGTAATCAATGCAGGAAGCAAAATTGCTCCAAAACTTCCATACTTAGAGCTTGGTTTGGAACCAGGAAAAAATATTTTGCAGGAACCAGCACTTGACCAAGATCTTACGCGAAAAGCAGTTGAACATGGAAGAATAATAGGACGATCTCTTGGTTCTTCTACTGATTGTCTTGTAATAGGAGAAAGTATTCCCGGTGGAACCACAACTGCACTTGGAGTGTTAAGAGGATTCGGACTACAAGCTTCTGTTAGTAGTAGTATGCCACAAAATCCGATTGATTTGAAAAATCAAATAGTAGAAACTGCATTAAAACGATTACAATCAAGAGATCCATATGATATTGTGACACAACTTGGTGACCCAATGATCCCATCAGTTGCTGGAATACTAAGTAGTGCATCAGAATCAACAAAGGTGATATTGGCAGGCGGAACGCAAATGGCAGCAGTTCTGGCTTTTGCAAAGCACGTTGGTTTTAATGAAAACAATGTAGCCATAGGAACTACATCATACATTATCGATGATAAAACTGCAAATCTTATTGATACAGTAAGACAAATTTCTGATATCCCAGTATTATCTATAAAACTAAAACTTGGGGAATCAAAAATCACTGGATTGTGTTCTTATGCGGAAGGATTTGTTAAGGAAGGCGCAGGTGCTGGGGGCGCCTCTATAGGTTGCTTATTAAAGACAGGTATAGATGCTGAAAAACTTCTCTCACTTACAGAAAATGAATACCGTAGAATTACTTCACAGTGACAGATTTGGCAAGATTTCTAGGATAGTCAGGATCGGTGTCCTTTTCTAAGGCTGAATAATATGCCAATAATTGTAGTGGGACTATCTCAATTAATGGATATGATGACTCGTTAATTGAAGGAATTTCAATCCAATAGTCATAAACATCACTTGATTTGTCTGATATTCCAATTATTTTTGCACCACGAGCTTTGATCTCATGTGCGCTTGACAAAGTATCAACATAAGTAGAATCGTTTGGATTTATTATTATAACATAAACACTAGAATCCATAAGAGCTAATGATCCATGTTTTAATTCTCCACCTGGAAGTCCCTCTGCATGAACATATGTGAGTTCTTTTAACTTTAGTGAAGCTTCAGAGGCAATTGGATAATGAATACCTCTACCAAGAACATAGATGTCTGATATGTTCTTGAGTTTTTTTGCAATTTCTTTAATCTTTGAATGATCAGAAAGTAGCGTCTTCATTGCGTCTGAAACTTTATTGAAATCTAATCCCATGCTACCTTCACACAACTTGTCTGTCATTTTGTAAAGTATGGCAAGTTGTGATGTGAAACTCTTTGTTGCAGCAACACCAATTTCTGGACCACAATTCAAACCTACTGCGATAGATGAAGCATGAACCAGAGATGAAGTCATTATATTAGTAATAGAAACAATCTTGGCTCCATTTTTTTTAGCAATGTTTACTGCTTCAAGTACATCTGCGCTTTCACCACTCTGCGAAAGTGCAATTAAAATAGATTGATGATCAAAAAAGTTTGAAGAGAATTGTACCTCGCTTGAGATGACTGGTTCTATCTTTATTTTTGCATATTTTGAAAGGAGGTGTTTTGCTACTAGAGCTGCATTATAGCTTGTACCACTTCCAGTTACGTAAAGATTCTTTGCATGTTTTACAAATTCAGTCAGTAAATCAAGTTCAAGTTTAGTGTTTTCGCCTGCTTTCATTATGGTAACTGGCTGTTCTGAAATTTCTTTTAATGTAAAGTGGGCATAATCGCCCTTGTAAGCGTCAGCAAGTTCTTTTGAAACTTTTGTAATCTGAAGTTGTACTTGATTTCCATCAAAATCAAACATTTGTATTCCAGATGAATTAATTATAAGACATTCTCGGTTATCAGGATAAATTACTTCATCTGTATACTCTACAAATCCTAGCACATCACTTGAAACAAAATACCCTTCTTTTCCAATTCCTACTATCAATGGTTCATGGAATCTAGCTGCTGCAAGGGTTCCATTTTCAAACACTGCAACAAATGCAAAATTTCCTTTTAACCTAGAAACAGTTTCTATCATAGATTTTTTAATTTCTTTTGTTTGATCGAAATTATATTGTAGAAGATTTGCAATGACTTCGCTGTCTGTTTCGCTTTTGAACGTGTATTCTTTTTCTTGTAATTCTTTTTTTAATTCCTCATAATTTTCTATTATTCCATTATGTACTATGGCAATATTTCCAGAACTTGATGGATGGGGGTGTGCATTTATGTCAGTTACTCTTCCATGTGTCGCCCATCTTGTATGTCCTATCCCAACTGTTCCAGATAGTGTGTCTAGTTTGACTCTGTCGTTTACCTCCATAACTTTGCCCACTCCTTTTCTTACAGAAATTTGATTCCCAGAGAACGTAGCAACACCAACGCTATCATATCCTCTATATTCCATACGTTTTAGTCCCTTGACTAGAAGTGGCGCAGCTGGCTCACCGCCTCGGTAACCTATGATTGAACACATAATCTAATCTTAATCTTTTTTCTCTAAATAATTGTGTATGTCTTATTCTTGTACTTGTTCAGGTGCAACTGCTTCTACTACCTGCTGTTTTGGTTGACCAAAATTGATACCTGGAACTAGATGTATTTGGTTTTCTTCTTCTACCTTAACTGTATATGATGGAACAGTAACCACTCTTTCTCCAATCATGACGTGACCATGAACTACTACTTGCCTTGCTTGATAGGGACTTTTTATCAATCCTTTTTTCTGAACAATTGTCTGCAATCTACGTGAAAGCAAATCTGTTACTTTTAAATTCAAAACGTCATCAAGTGTGGAATTTGTATTTACCAACCCTATTCTAATAAGAGATTTCATAAGAACCTGTTCTTTTTTTTCTCTTACTTCTTGTGTTAAAGCTAAAAGTGATCTTGCTTGATTTCTTACTCTTGAAAGTTCTGTATGTGCCTTCCAAAGCTCACGTTTGTTTTTCAAACCAAAAGTTCCAAGCACATGAAGTTCCTCATTTAATAAATCAAAGTTTAGAGGACGCTTTGGCTTTCTCCAATTTTTGCGAGGATTCTTAGGATCTCCCATTCACTTCACCTATTTTGTTGGTTTTTTCTCAGCTGGTTTTGCTGCACCTGCTGCTGGCTTTGCAGCTGCT
>DATEAJ010000112.1:0-5744 GCA_035288445.1 Nitrosopumilaceae archaeon | reverse complement strand
GGATTTGAACCCACGGCATAGGGATTTCTCTGAGATCTTAAGAGTCCCTCGCTCTACCTGGCTGAGCCATAGACCCGCAAAATAGCAGGCGCTAATTTCGTTATTTAAACTTGAGTAAGAATGAAATTGATTTTAATTTTTGGCAGTCTCGATTTGAGAGTATTTCTCAAGAATTTTTGTCAAGACTGTAGATACTGGTGCGTTGTTCATCTTTTCTTTTTCTGCCAAGAGTTTTCTGTATGCATCTAGTGTGATGTAAACAGGAATTGAACCGTTTCCTTCAAGCAGTCCTCTAACTTTGTATAGTGCAGTTTCCATTCCTTTTTCTGCAATCTTTGCAAATTTAATTTTGTTAAGAATTCCACCCAGTGGTCCAAATGGCATTTCATAATTTACTGTCATGCCAAGTCTTGTCAGCTTTTCATCTAGTTCTTTGAACTCCATTACAATGTCCCATTTCTTAAACGGACCCTTGATCATCTTTGCAGCAATTCTTTCGCCTTGAACAAACTCTGTTGTTTCACAATCCCATTCAAGTCTTTTTCCATCAAAGTCACCAATTACTCTAAATGTAGTTCCAACTCCCATCCCCGCTTTAATATCCATTGGTACTACGGTCATGCCAACACGTTCTTCAAACTGGTCAGCAATGTGTTCTGGTCTTGCAAAATAAGTAAAAACATCAGATACAGCTGCTTTGATATCAATGGTTTTACTAACAGTAGCCATTCATTTGCAACTTCTTTTCAGACTGGATTTAAAGCTTTTGTTAATTTCCAGCTAATAGTTCCATTGTAATATATTAAAGAAAAATGATGTTTTATAGATGATAAAATCAAGCCGAGTTTTTCTGATAATTTTACTTGGCTTTTTAACAATATCGCCAGTTTATTATGCAAGTGCACATTCTTTGTTTAACTCGTCTGATGAAAAGATCGGTACACATAGATTTCAAATCGCAACCTTGCCAGAGATCCCAACAGTTAACGAAAAATCTCAGATTCTCTTTAGAGTATTAGATGATAATGAGAATGAGGTTGAAAAATTCAGGATGGGTGCAAGGATCTATTACAATGATGTGTTAGTGGATACATTCCCAGTCCAGTACCATGAAAATGGTCACTGGGAAACTGATTATGTGTTTACTCATCCAGGAATTCACATTTTCAGAGTTGATCTGTATGATGTATCAGAAAATGGTGTACTAACTTATACATTCAATGTCAGCACATTGAATCCATTTGGTTACATTTTTTATTATAGTGTGATTGCAGGTGGCTTTGCTGGTAGTGGATTAATTATTTGGAGTCTGCTTTCACGAAAAAAAGTTAAATCTAAACTTTAGCCTGTACAGATACTTTGCCTAATCTGAAAGCAAACAAGGTAGTAAGCAGAGTCATTGCAAAAAGCAATATTCCAATACCAAGATGTATCGCAACAAGCAACGCGTGCAGTTTCAGATCAATTACTATGGCACCCAAGGTGATTTGTGTAACAACAAAGATTCCAGCCAAGGTTCCAGTGATTTTTATTTTTTTGTCAGAACCTTTTGCTAACCAACTAGCAACTGCAGTTGCTACTATTAACACACCAGTTGTTGCTGCAACAAATCTGTGAGTCCACTCTATTAGATATTCTTTGGTTGGAAGCACTCCACTTGGACATAGAGGCCACTCTGGACAGGAGAGACCAAGACCACTTGCAGAAACATAACCGCCAATAAACATCAATATGTATAAAATTACAAGAGACGCAAGTGCCAGATATTTTAAAATCATTACTACTCTACGATAAAGGAGCCTTTCATACCTTGCAATGCATGGCCTGGAACCGTGCATATGTAATAATATGTGCCAGGTGCACCTACAGTAAATGTAGCTTCGCCTTCTTCACCTGGCTTTAATGGATTGTTTGGATCTCTGATTTCAGTACCTGAAACAACAGTTGTTGGATCTTCAGGATTCGTTAGTATACCAAATGAATGAAATGACTTGCCTGCATTTTTGACCTTGATTGTTACAGAATCACCAGACTTTACTTTGATTTCTGGATTGTTTCCAGATTCGCCAGGAAGTGCGTTAAATGCTAGTGTCCTAAAGTCAGAGCTTTCAATAAAGTTTAGATCAAAAGAAACCTTGTTTCCTGTAGGAGCTGCTGCTTGTCCTGCTGGCTTTGCTTCACCAACAACAATTTTTCCTTCCATTCCTTGCTCTCTGTGTCCTGGAACGGTACAGATGTAATAGTATGTACCAGCATCCGTTGGAACAAATGTAGATTGACCTGTTTCTCCAGGCTTCATTGGGTTGTTAGGATCTTTTATTTCAGTACCTGGAATTGGTATGTGTAATTCTTCTTGTGGTTCACCTTCTTCAGGAGCTGTAAGAACACCAAATGAATGAAATGATTTTCCTGCATTTGTAACATCAAAGATTATTTTATCACCAACATTTGCCTGGATTTCGGGATTGTTTCCAGACTCTCCTGGAAGTGCATTGAATGCAAGTGTTCTAAAGTCAGGCGATTCTATAAATTTCAAAGACACCTTGATCTCTTTTCCTGTTGCCACAGCAGGACCCTTTGTTGTATCTTGTTTTGGTTGTGAAACTAGAGGTGGAGAAGAGATCCAGTAATCCCAATTTGCAAAAAAGATCACAGCTCCAACTACAATTAGTCCTATTATGATAGCAAGCATCTTTCCTACTCTTGCTGGAGATGTTCGTAGTATTGGTTCTTCGTGTTCTGTGTGACTCATATCAATATCCTAGTGGTGTGGGGTTTTTACTCTGTGAGGGAAGTAGTACTTGCCACCAATTCCCCATGGGTCATCCATGTTGGCTTCTTTGCCTTTGGCAGAACTGTGGATCATGTTAATCAAGAAAATTATCATACTAGCTCCAATTATCATTGCACCAACTGTTGCAATTTGGTTCATTGCAATCCATTCTGGGAATGGCGGATAATCGAAAACTCTTCTTGGCATTCCAAATAATCCTAGTATATGCTGCGTAAAGAATACTATAACGGCACCAATAAACGCAAGTACAAAGTGCAACTGCCCAAGTTTTTCATTATACATTCTTCCTGTTACAAATGGGAATATGTAATACAAGAATGCGATTGATCCAAATGCGATAGTGCCAAAGACAAACAAGTGGAAATGACCTACAACCCAGTAAGAATCGTGTGTGATAAAGTCAAGAGGCATTGCAGTGTTAAGAACGCCCCCTGAACCTGCAGCAAAGAAGAGTGCAATTCCCCCTACTGACCACATCATCGGTGTTGAAAATCTGATTCTTCCTCCCCACATTGTTGCAAAGAAATTAAAGACATGCATTGCGGAACCTGGTACTGCTGCAAGGGTTCCAATCATAAAAACAGTTTTTTCTGTAAATGACATTCCTGTAGCGTACATATGATGAGCCCATGAAGCAAATCCTACTATGCCTAACAAAATAAAGGCGGCAATTCCTGATCCACTGCTGAAAAGAGGTTTTCTTGAAAATCTTGGAATAATTTCATACATCATTCCAATTGCTGGCAAGACTAGGATGTAGACTTCGGGATGGAAAGTAAACCAGAACAAGTGTTGATATGCAATTGGGTCACCCCCCATTGCTGGATTGAAAAATCCTGAAACTCCTAGTCTGTCAGTAAGTAGCATCAAAAGTGCGGCGGCAAAAGTTGGTACTGCGACAAGTATCATAACAGAAGCTATCAGCGTTGACCATGCAAACAGTGGTACCTTGCTTAGTGGCAAGTCAGGATGTTTGCATTTTAGAATGGTAACAATGAAGTTTATGGCACCAAGAATTGATGATACCCCAAGTATTTTCAGACCAAATATCCACATGTCTGCAGCAGGACCAGGTGCCCTCAAAATGGAATATGTTGGATATGCATTCCAAGTGAAATCTGCAAATCCAAGCCAGATTAATGCTGCCCCAACTGGAATCATCCAGTAAGCTACCGCATTTAATTTTGGATATGCCATGTCCTTGTATCTTACCATGATAGGAACAAGATAGTTTCCTATTGCAGCGGCAAACGGCAAAATGAAGAGAAATATTAGTGTGGTACCATGAACTGTAAAGAATCTGTGAAATGTCATCGAGTCTTGGATTATCTGTGATCCTGGTAGGAAGAGCTCAGCTCGCATAGCTAGAGCCAATGCTCCGCCCAAAAATAGAAATGCGATAGATGTAATCAGATAAAGAAGACCTACGTCTGTGTGATGAGTTGAAAACATTATTTGCCAAACTGGTCGCGGCTTGGCAATCTCTAGAACCATGACATTTCCTCCAGTCTATCCACTTGCAAAGTCATTAAAAGGTTTAGACTCATTATGATTCCTCCACATAAAGTGTTCCGCGCATATTATAATGAATCAGACCGCAATATTCTCTGCACTGAATTGGAAACTCTCCAGCTTCGTCTGGTACAAACCAAACTGTGTTTATTCTTCCTGGCACTGCATCCATCATTACGGTGTAATCATGAATGTTAAAAGAGTGAATGACATCTTTTGATTGTACTTCAAATTTGTAAGGATGTCCTTTCTTTAGATGAAGTTCGCCAACTTCTTTTGTTCCATCTGCATGCTCAAAACTCCAAAACCATTGTTGTCCTGTCACCTTGATTATTTCTGCATCTTCAGGTGCATGGTCAATTAATTTTTCTATATACCAAGAATCTGCACCAACCCATACAAGAATTGCAACGACTACGCCGATATACACCCATTCTGGCCAGCTTGAATGTCCACTCATCTAATGGGACTCTCCTGTTTCCCACTTGGTAGGTGTTTTGTTTTTTGGATGTGATTCTCTAAATCTCCAAATTAACCATATCTGTGTTCCAGAAACCACGGCACCAACTACAAAGACAGCTGTTGTCATCCTGAAAAAGAGGTTCCAGATTTCTGCCCTTCTGTTTACGTATTCTTTTGTTTCTTCACCAAATGCTATGGTAACTGTTGGCAAAATGAAAAGTATTACAACAGATATTGCCAAATAGCGTATGTTTTTCATTTGGATGTTCTGACGTGGCCTTAAATTTTTATTTAAAGGTTTTGGAGATTTCCATATGGTTTGATCGAGTCAAAGTTGAATCATATCATAATAGTTGCAGGATTTGCAAATATTTTGTGCCTGATGTTTTTTAGATATAACTTTCGTTAGGGTTTTTAAAAAAAAGAAAAAAGGGAAAATTAGATGTTTCTAGTCTATACTACAGATACTTCAGTTGATATGGGTGGAGACAGTGCGTCTGGATTATCTACGCTCTCCCATACAAAGATTTGAACATTGTATGATCCCTGAGCATTAGGCGTCCATGACTGTGCTGGGTTCAGGATTTGACCTGGTGCCAGCGAACCTGTAATCCATGATAGTGAGACTGTTACTCCGTCCTCGTCCTGTATTTGTACCAAGTAGGCAAATGATTGATCTCTATCTTGACCGTTTGCTAGGTCGGCTGTAATCTGGACCTGTTGATCCACACTCACCTCGTCTAGCTCGTTGCCAAATGCATCAACAATTCTTGGGTTGCTTGCCGGCGCTCTTTCAAGCGGTGGGACAATTGAACCGATGAATGTTGTAGCTGCAATCTCTAATTCGTCTGCTGTGGTGTACGGACTTGGAAGTGTATTGTCTTCATACTCACCAGTTACAGTATCACCCTCTGCTACTCTAAGTCTGTGACCGGAAGATTCGTCAGTTACAGTGAAATGCACTATACCTTCGAAT
>DATEAJ010000111.1:0-2306 GCA_035288445.1 Nitrosopumilaceae archaeon | reverse complement strand
ACATCTTATGACTGTTGAATTTGCACAAATCATCAGCACCCTAGATCAAAGGCCAGATACAACAGACCCTATACCTGTTTTTATGGACCAAAATGACGCAATAGCTGGTATTGAGCATTCCAATGAGCATCCAGCTGACGTTCGAATCACGGAATCAGGCACATATGTTTTGATTGCTGCACCACAGGTGGGAAGAAAAACAGGTAATGAAGCAAGGTATGTTGATTTCTGGCTACGAAAAAACGGAACAGACATACCAAATTCCACTGTACGGGCAGTCCTTAGATCAAATGATAGCAAAGACGTCATAATTAATCAAACTATGATGCCATTTGCCGCTGGAGATGTCATCAATGTGATGATGGCAGTTGAAAAGGCAGGTGAGGGACTAGGAATCGAAGCTATTAGAACACCAGGCAGGCCACTAATCCCAAGCATTATCTTTTCAATGCACAAGATAAAAGATCATGCAGAAGGTCATTGGGTAAGTGCAGAAAGAGGCACTAAAAAATTATGGATGGACGAGTAGATACTCCCATCATTATATTTTTTAAAAAGCAAGATTTCTTATTTTAAATTAAATGTTAATTTATTTTTTATCATGACAAAGACATTTGCATATTGAATCATAGCATAGATAATGTTCATTCATGATACATTTAGAACTAAAATCATGCAAAGGCGTTTGGGTCCAAATAGAGTCGTTTTTTCCATTTGTGTATATCTGATTCATCTTATGCTCTCCTTATGTGTACAAAGTTAATGTGCTTGTGTTTGTTCATAAATAAACTCCCTTAGGAGAGTTTATTTATAGTACAGTCTAAACTGAGAATATTGTATAGGGGCGAAAGACGAACCAAATTGGAGATTTTTAATGATATTCTTATTGTAATAAAAGAAGAGGCCCTCCATGGAGAGGCAAAACCTACCAAAGTTCAACAAAAATGCAATATTTCATATGATAAATTTTCTAGATATATTGACGAACTTAGAAAAAAGAAACTTATTTCTCAAAACTCACCACTTTGTATAACAAACAAAGGAAAACAGTTGGTAAAAGATTACAGAAAAATTAAAGGCTTTTTAACAGAAATGAAACTAGAGTATCTTTCTGAAAGATTAAAATGAAATTTGATCCAATTGACTATCCTCCATTAAAAGACGTCGATAACCTAACGGAACAAAATCATTCAATGGTTCTATATGATAATGAGGAATATGGTAAATTAGTCAAATGTCGTTATATAGAAAATGGTTTGAAAAAGGGTGAACATTCTATTTGTATAACACATGATGATGTAGATAAAACTCTAGATGAATTAGCATCATGTGGAATTGATGTGAATTTTTACAATCGAAAAAAACTGCTTCATGTTTACCAAATTGAAAATATTATGGAAAGACCTGAAGGAATAATTGCAGGATTCAATGATATAGTAAAAAAAATAACAGCAGACTCAAAACCTCCTTACAGATTTGTTGGAAGAACAATTCCTAATGTTTGTACAACGGAGGGAATAAAAGCCGAACTAGAGATTGAAAAGGTATTCCAGTCTAACTTTGAAAAATATGATTGTTCTTTTCTATGCACTTATGCTGTTAATGACATTGAAGGCAGCAGGCGCCCCTTTTGGCTTAGGGAACTTATGGCAAACCATCACCACTTGATTTATGCATCAGATCCTGCAAATGCCGTAACCTTTGATCCAGATATGCTACATGTTGATGGCCTTGATTCACAAAAAAACCATGAATTACAAAATGAAAAAATGTCTACATCTGATTATATGGTTGCTTTTTCTGGTTTGTCTAAAAGTTATTGTGTAGGAGTAGTAGATATGGTAAACTCTACAAAGATTTCTGCCAGGATGAATGAAATAGACTGGAGTAGGTATTATAAGATTTTCTTAAATTCAATTGCAAAAATTCTTACAAGGTATGGAGGTGTTGTAATAAAGAACATGGGGGATAGCCTTTTGTATTTTTTCCCAGAATCATCAAATTCGCAAAGAAAATACGGTTTTATTAGCTGCCTTGAATGTACTCTGGCAATAATAGAATCTCACGACGATATATGTAAAATATTAGCAGGTGAAAATTTGCCTTGTCTTGATTATCGTGTTAGCGCTGATTATGGCAGGGTGGTAATAATGAATTCAAATAACTCCTCTACGCCTGATCTAATTGGACCTCCTGTGAACATGTGTACCAAAATAAACCATCGAGCAGAAAACAATGGTGTTGTGATAGGCGGTGATCTGTACCAAGTTGTAAAAGATTTGCATGGGTATAGATTCAGACATGTA
>DATEAJ010000110.1:0-8063 GCA_035288445.1 Nitrosopumilaceae archaeon | reverse complement strand
ATCAAAAAAATGTTCTTCTTTAGTAATGTGATCGTTTAGGTATATGGCATATGTTCTAAGAAATCTTGCTACTGGCTCTCTTGCATCCTGACCCTGCTTCCATCTTTGTAGATGAGTTGCTACACTTCTTGCTATTCTGCGGCCAAACTCGTGCTCTATCATGAATGCTCTAATTTCCTTTTTGAGAGAATCATAGCTTGCAACGCATGGAAAGTATGCATCTTCTTCTTTGGAATAATGTATTGCGTCTAAAAATTCTGCCATTATCACTGTGATTTGCTCAATGTCTGAAAATGAGATGTCTTTTCCTTCATAGAGTTCCTTGTAACACTTGGTGATGACCTTTTCTAGTCGCCTGATCTGGATGTGATCTTGTCTAAGAGAGTTTGTTGCGCTCATTTCACTGTGAAAAGAGTTACTTTCTTGGGATTATATTGAACTATTCCAAAGTGCGGTTTTGGTGCGCCAACTCCGTAATATCCACTTGGCCCACCAAGACCAAGCCTTATTAGATAATTGTTTGATTTGTCAATCTCAATTTCTTTTTTTTCTAGTGTAAAATCTGAAACTTTTTCATGTGTTATTTTAAGCTTGGAAAAAATATCATGAATTTGTTCATTTTGTACTAAAACGGCTTCCTCGTGTTGATGACCACATAAAATTACAAAGTTGCCAAGATGGTTTTTTCCTTCATCAAATGCAGAAGATGCTTTGTAGTGATATCCCGAGTAGCTAAAGAACTCAAACTCTTCTTCAGAGAGTCTCTGCCATGATCTTTGGTATAACCATTTTTCTTCATCATATGCATTTTTGGGAGTGATTTTCTGAGGATCAAGTGGTCCGCCATGAATACAATAAAGCTTGCTTTTTTTATCAATGAATTGTTGTTGACCAAAAGTGTTGTCTTTGTTTTGTTCAAAAAATGAAAGATCATCCTCTTTTAATTCCTGATGAGCTGCCCAACTTTCAATTGAGCTTCCACTTACTTTTCGTTTGTATAAAAATGCCTCATCGTGGTTTCCCATAACAGATATGATTGGATAGTTTTTCTGTAAGAATTCTAGTCTTGTAAGCACTTGTTTTGGGGCACTTCCTCGTTCAAGCAAGTCTCCAAGATTTATTATTCTATCAAAGCTGCCATATTTTTTGATAAAATCGTCACTAGATACAACTTTTAAAATGGTTTCCAAGGCATCGATATCAGCGTGTATGTCAGAAAAAACTAGGTCCAATGTGTTTGTATGTGTATAGCTTAATTTCTAACTTTTTGTACTGTGTTTGTTTTTGGCACGTGAGTTTAATTTTACTAAAACAATAGCAGGTGCAACAAAATACATGCCTGCATTGAGCAGGATTATCCCAATTCCATATGTAATCATTTCAGCTTCAGAATCAATATCGAGATAGTTTAGAATTGAAAGCGTTGAAATTAATGGTGTTATTGCTGTCTTTACTATTTCCTTGAAGATGGAGTTTTGTCTTTCCCAATCTGCCACAGTAGGACTAAAGGAATAGTAGACTGAATTAAACCCAGCCATAAATGTAGAGCCTGAATTTGTCTTTAGAAGGGTATTGTCACGTAGTTCTCTGAGTAGCTGAACCTGTGGTGCCATCTCAGAACCAAATGCTGCTGTAGCTATAAGACAACCGTTTTTTGGAGATGGTGTTGTGGTTTCTATTTTTTCATCTGGATTTGTCGTTGTGACCTCCTCGTCTTTAGGTTCTTCTATTGGTTTAGTTTCTTCAGTTTCTTCTACTGGTTCTTCTATTGTTTCATCTGGAGCAGGTGGCTCTGCATTCTCCTGATGTGGAAGCTTTCCTAAGACAGCTTTAGCTTGACGTATTTCATCGTCGCTGTATCCTAATTGTTTTAGTTCATTTTCAAAGGTTTGTTCACTAATCACACCTTCCTTGTAAAGGTCCATTAGAGTTTGATCAAGACGAAGACCTTCAGGCTCTGTAGGAGGTGTGCCTTCAGTTACTGTAAATTTTAGTGTCTTGATAAAATATGGCTCATCAGGTTTTGTTTTTGTTGCCCATGCAAATTTTATTTCATATTCACCTGTTGGCTGGCTCTTTGTATTACAGACATCTGAATAGCTTTGTTGTACTTTGGAATTTACTATAATATCACAGACGCTGTGTGGCAATCCACTTAGATAGACTGGCTTTGGATTTGTCAAGCTAAAAAGTGCAAATGTGATAGTCTTGTCTGCAAAGTTTTTTTTCTGTGCATCTTCGTATGTGTAAATTGGAAAACACATCTCTGTACCACACTGGCTTGGCACATTAGTTCCAACAGCAGCCGCTGCAAATGGTAGGTATATGTAAAAGTCTGGATATGGATATGGTTCGTCTGAGATATCTGGAAAGTTTGAAACTGTAATTGTTATTTTGGTTCCAGGTGGTCCAGAAGTTGGTGTCATTTTAATTTCAGGTTCTCTTAGATGACTGCCATCATATACTGCCCAAGCTGGGCTAAATGGTATGAGTAAAAGTAATAGTGTAAAAGCTAGTAGCTTTTTCAAATCTGGCATGATCTCAAATGTATAGCTATTAAAAATTGCGACTGTATTGTTAGTAAACTATGCAGAACTAGGCAGAAATTACTGCAATCATACCTACAAAATGCTACCCCACTTGCACCTCTATGATACTTCAAAATAGTATGTATTTTCGGAGCTATAAACCTTATCAGAATGGTAGACTCGAAGTATGATGACCTATAAAACATGAGTGCGAGATCACACCTTCCAAATTATTTCCTCACAGAACGACAAATAAGAGAAGGAATTAAGCGATCTGTAAACAAGACAAAACTCTTGTTATGTGATGCTCGTCTTCTCATTAATCCAAAATGGTTGCATGCGAATGCAATTGGTCTATATTCGTTCGCTGTAGAGGAATATGGTAAAGCGTTAAAACTTAGAGATTGTTTGTCTGGCACAAAATCAGGAAACAAGTTTTTTGTTTCTAAAAAAATATTTGGCAAGGGAGGAGCAAAATCACATATATCTAAAATCAAAAGAGCGTTCCGAGAGTTACCAGATGAATGTCAGAGTTTTCAAATTGGAATCTACTTGAGAAAACCATCTACCTTCAAGGGAAAAATAAAATACAAGAATCTCACGGTAAGTGGATCTCATTTATGGGGATTACACTCAATTTCTTCATTCGCAAATTTTGATATTCGTAAAGAATGTTTCTATGTTGGATGGGATGAGGATAATGAACAATGGAATTATGAATTAATGACTACGTCAGATTATCTTAAAAAGGCAATTGATAGTTTCAAACTGCATCTGCGAACTTTTAGATACTAAGCCATAACCTTTACGACCTAGAGCATATCTCCAAGCGTAAAACGGGAGGATATCATTTTTATTGACTCAATAGTTGGTGTTGGTTTAATCATTGTGATTATGGAAAGTCATTTATTTGATATATCTCAAAACTTAAGAATGAGCCATCACTCGATGACATTTGTTGAGTAATTTTACAATAATAGGTGGAAAAGCTTCAGAAGACCTTGCCAGAAAAATAGCTACAAAACTAAATGGAAGATACCTCAAATCTGAGCTAAGGATCTTCCCAGATGGAGAAAGCAAGATTACAGTTTCTGGCAAGCCAAAAAATGGCAAAATCATAGTTGTCCAGTCTACCTATCCACCAGTTGATTCCAATCTAATACAGGTACTCTCACTTGTTGCAAAAGCAAGAAAACATTCCTCGCAAGTCTATGCAGTAATACCATATCTTGGATACGCAAGACAAGACAAAGAATTTCTTCCAGGTGAAGTTGTTACAATGTCTCTAGTTGCAAAGATGTTACAAGCTGCTGGTGCAACCAAAGTAATTGTGGTTGATATCCACAGTAAAATGGCATTAAATCATTTCAAGATTCAAGCAACAAATGTCAGCGCAATATCAGAATTAGTAAAATATTTCAAAAAATTAAAACTAAAAGATCCGCTAGTTGTTTCACCAGATCTTGGCGGAATCGAAAGAGCTAGATATTTTGCAAGACTTTTTGGCACTAGATTCATTGCACTAAAAAAACACAGAGACCGAAAGACTGGCAAAGTGGAGATCAGATCAGCAAACCAAAAACAAGTGATTGGGAGAGATTTGATTTTAGTTGATGACATGATAAGCACTGGTGGAAGTATAGTAAAGGCTGCAGAGTTTCTAAAAAAGCAAAAATGTAGAAACATTTACGCAGCATGCACACATGCATTGCTGATTGGTGACGCAGAAAAAAGAATCAGAAAGGCAGGTGTATCAAAGATAGTAAGCACAAACACCATTCCTGGTAAGACAGGTATAGTTGATGTCTCACCTATCATATCCAAGGCAATTGTCTAATGCAGAGCTTTTTTGTTGTATCAGGTGAAAATATAGAATTAGCTAAAGATGAGATTATTTCCATATCAAAAAGCTATGACAAGAACACATCATATGAGACAGATTCCAAGCTTGTCATAACAAACTCCAAGGTTCCGTGGGATAAGGTAGCTCAGCGAGCTACCTTTGTAAGAACTGCAGGAAAGATTGTAGACACATTCTCTGATCTTTTCTCAGAGCTTGACTTGGCACTATTACACAAATCAGACACGTTTGCATGCAGGACAGTTAATTTATCATCAAAAAGAATAGATCTCTCCAGCATAGAAAAAACAGTCGGTGCTTCAATCAAACAAGCTTCTGGAGCCAGAGTTTCTCTAACAAATCCAGCACTAACAGTTTATCTTATTTTTACTGATAACCAAAACTATCTTGGTTATTCTACCAAAATTCCAGCACAAAAAAGACCAAAGAAGATAATCAAATCACCTTTTGAGCTAAACTGGAAGCTTAGTAGAGCAATGGTAAATCTTTCAGGATTAAATGAAGATAAAATTTTATGTGATCCTTTTTGTGGAACCGGTACTATACTTTTAGAAGCTGAATCAATGGGAATCAAATCGATTGGTATTGATTTTGATAGAAAGATGTGTGAAGTAACAAAAAAGAACCTAGCTACAAATGGGTATAATTCTAAAATCATTAATGCAAGATACGAAAACATCAAAAAAATTAAAGACAAAATTGATGGAATAGTTACTGACCTGCCATATGGAATATCTTCAAAATCTTCAGAATCACCAAAAAAGCTAATTTCTGATTTTATATCCATTCTTCCAAAGAAAAAGAAGCTTGCTCTCATGTGCAAAAAAGAGCTAGCAGACCAAATAGAATTAAAACCAGCTAAAAGATACGAAATCTATAGGCACAAAAGCCTGACTAGGACTATCTTGGTAAAATGAAATTAGTATTCTTGGGAACATCGGCGGCACAGCCAACAGAAAACAGAGGTATGACATGCATCTGCCTAGTTTTAGAAAAAGAGATCCTCATGTTTGATGCTGGCGAGGGAGCCCAGGTTGCATTTCACAAGTCTAAGCTTGGTTGGAATAAAAAAATGAAGATCTTTGTTACACATTTGCATGGAGATCACTGCGTTGGAATCTTGGGGTTGTTACAAACAATGTCATTGCAAAGTAGGACTGAATCAATTGAGATCTACGGTCCAAAAGGTATAGAAGATTTTATTGCGGCAAATCTGAAGATATTAAATTTTGGACTAACATTTCCTGTTAAGATTGCAACCATAAAAGAGGGACTTATTCTTGATGACACAACTTACACAGTACATGCATGTGAAGCAATGCATTCTATTCCAGCATATTCTTACGTTTTACAAGAAAAAGAAAAACCAGGTAGATTTTATCCAGAAAAGGCAAAAGCGCTTGGCATACCAGAAGGAAAGCTTTGGCATGAACTTCAAAGTGGAAAAGAAGTCAAAGTAAGTAATAAAATAATCAAACCATCTGATGTGATGGGAGAAAAAAGGCGTGGTAAAAAAATAGGAGTTTCAGGAGATACGAGACCAACAAAAAAACTTGAGGAGTTTTTCAGAGGTTGTGATTATCTTATTTTTGATTCATCATACGCAGATGAGCTAAAAGAAAAGGCAGCAGACTATTGTCATTCTACAGCTAAAGAGGCAGCACAGCTTGCAAGAAATGCCAAGGTCTCCAACTTGATCTTGACTCATTTTTCAACCAGATATGATGATACCGATCCTCTTGTAAAGGAAGCAAAAACTATTCATGATTCCGTGATAGCAGCAGAGGATCTTTTAGAAATAGAGATCAAATAATATGTTTGAATCAGTATCAGACAAACTGCATCAAGCCAAAAAGATAGTCTTTGTTACTGGTGCAGGAATATCACAGGAAAGTGGAATTCCAACTTTTAGAGGAAATGACGGATTGTGGAGAAAATATGATCCCATGAAGCTTGCAACCATAGATGCATTTTATCAGGATCCAAAGCTTGTGTGGGAATGGTATGAAGATAGAAGAAAAAACATTCTTGCAGCAAAGCCAAACGCAGGTCATATAGCAATTGCCGATCTTGCCAAGTACAAAGAGGTATGGGTCTTGACTCAGAATATTGATGGATTGCACCAAAGAGCTGGATGTAAAAATGTTTCGGAATTACATGGGAGTATCATCACAATAAAGTGTACAGTTTGTAATTTTAAAGACAAGATAACAAAAAGATTTTCAGAAATTCCACCACTTTGCAAGTGTGGAAATATTCTAAGACCTGATGTGGTGTGGTTTGGCGAACCGCTTCCTCAAGATGTGTGGGGAGAAGCAATGATGCAGGCAAGCCTATGTGATGTAATGGTTGTTGCAGGAACTTCGCTGTCTGTCTCACCTGCAAACATGTTACCAATATATGCAAAACAAAACGGAGCTCTCATAATTGAGGTAAACCCAGAGGAGACATCCATGTCTCAAAACATGGATCTTTCAATACGGTCAACGTCTGCAAAGGCATTACCAGAGCTTGTCTCAGTTATTCAAAAATGATCTACAAAGTTTCTGTTACATTTCACAGGGATTTTCTAGAAATAAACAAAGACGGGATATCAATTGGAATAGTATCTGATCCTCAGAAAGGCAAGGCCAATAAAGAATTGATTCAAAAAATTTCAAAACATTTTGATGTTCCCAAATCTAATGTCAGAATTGTATCGGGGGAAAAGTCTAGGAAGAAACTAGTTGAAGTACTCTAATCATTAGATTGTTCAGTAAGATCTGGCACTAGCCACTCCATTACTTTATCAATGTTTTTTGAATGTAATAATATCTTGATTGGGCCCAGAGGTGATTCTTCAGCTTCTTCACAGAGTGCAATCACATTTACAAATGCAGCCTGCTTGTTCAAATAAAACCAAGTAGTATCTTCTTGTAAATTATATCTCATCTGACGTCTGTATGTTTTTGTAGATTTACGAGATTTTATGGTGTCATAAATTTTGGATAGAGATTGCAAATCATTTGAAATGCCTTTGATGCTTCCACTTTCATATTTGAAATTCATATCTTGTAATACATTGGATATTGCTTGTTGCACTTTTTCTGGATCCTCTGAAGGGTTAACTGCAGCGTATGCTTCTATCTTACATGTGATTTGTGGAGTTTTCACTTTATCCAACCTTTTATGATATTGTAAGCAGAATCGATTAGTTGCGGAATTGTGAGACTATTGTTAGAGATAGTTTCGTCTGCAAGTGCAATAGAATCACTCATGCCCACCCCCATCTCTCTAGAATCACGCTTTACAAAGTCTTGACGATCTTCAGGTGCATCAGATCTTCCCCTGCCAGATAGAAACTTGAATCTCGTATCTGAGGAGGCATGAATTGCAAGAATTTTGACTGTTCCAAATTTTTTTAGCATATCAACTTCTGCAATTGATCTTACACCATCAATTAGTATCACATCATATTTTGAGTTCACGATTTGATCTTTTATTAGCTCAGCAACTGCGCCTGGTCCATTTTTTTCACGTAGTTCAAGCATGAGTTTGCCAAGATTTGCACCTGTTGGTTCAATCTTTCTTCTTGCGGCTTCTGCCCGTACAGCATCACCCATAGTTATTTTATCAAATCCTTTTGATTTTAGGCCATCAGCTATCGTAGTTTTTCCAGCACCAGGCATTCCTGT
>DATEAJ010000109.1:0-4834 GCA_035288445.1 Nitrosopumilaceae archaeon | reverse complement strand
ATCTCATCAAGTTGAATCTCTACCTTTGATGGTTTGTCAAAATCGTCAGCATAATTTCCAGCCAAACTGATAAGTTCCTCCATTTCTGGAGTAGATTCTTTTATGGTTCCGTATTCAATTAGTTTTTTTATGACATGTTGATTTCTTTGTTCTCTAAAAATGGTACAAAGTTGTACTAACAATCTATAATTCACATAAGGACTAGGATTTTTTGGTATATCTAACAGGTTAACATATTCATACAAACCCTTTGCCCGTATTGTTTTTGTTTCATTATCAGGTTTTATTTTTCCAAAGTAAATGTTTTCAAGTTCGTTATACTCATCCATCAGAGCAGGAATGTCTTCAAAACCAACTTCACGAGTGCCTGTGATTCTTTTGTAGAGTAGTAGTAAAATTGATTTTGGAGTGCCATATTTGAGCCAAGCTTGTGATGTAACAACGTTACCAAGTGATTTGGAAATTTTTTTACCACCTTTATCTAAAAACATTTCATATTTTACATGATGTGGGTGTGGAAACTTTAGAATTTCATCTGCTACCCAATCATTTACCTTGACAGAGTCCATGATGTCTTTCCCATAAGCTTCAAACCTGATATCAAAAGCCTGCCATCTTGCAGCAAATTCTACTTTCCATGCAAGTTTGCCAAGATCTTTTGTTATGTCTGCAATTCCGTCATGACCACAACCTGCTAAGATTTTGGAACCAATTGTTGTCTCATGACATCTGTACTTTATTTTTCTCTCATCTGGAAGATATTCATAGGCTTCTGCAGTGTATAATCTTCCACAGTTAGAGCATACTGGAAAATATGGAAGTGCTTCTTGATATTTTTCTTGACCAACTAGTTCTGTAATTTTCTCTCCAATTTTCTTACTGTTTGTAAGTATGGTGTGAATCTGATCCTTTAGAAGACCGTTTTTGTATGTATCTACGCCTCTTTGAAATTTGTATTTGATGCCAAGCTTGTCTAATCCATCAAGTAAGAGACTGCTCATGTGTAAGCCGTAAGAATCATGGCAACCAAAAGGATCAGGAATAAACGATACTGGTTTTGCTATGTGTTCTTTTAACCAATCAGGAAATCCCTCTGGAATCTTTCGTAATCCATCCATATCATCTGAATATGCAATAAGCTCAGACTTGTACCCCAAGTTTTCTAAGGCAAGTTTTACACCGTATGCCCTTACTGCATCCCCAAGACTTCCTATGTGAGGAATTCCAGACGCACCAAGTCCACTTTCTACTTTAATCATACTTAGATTGCGGCCAAGATCTTTTTCTCTTTCTACAAGCTCGTATGCAAGCTTGTCTATCCATGTTCCCCTGCCTATGATTTCTCGTTCTTCCATTATGCTAATTCCTTTGACATGTATGGTCCTAAAGGAGAATATCCAATCTTTCTGTAATATTCTCTGGTTCCAACGGCACTAATGACAAGAAGCCTTTTTGCGTCAAATTCTTCTTTAGCAATTTTTTCCGCTTGACTCATGAGATTTTTACCTAGTCCCAAATGTTGAATACTGTCACCGTCACGTTCCCCTAGTCTCAACGATTTACCAAACACATGCAATTCTCTTACAATACAAGTGTTCTCTGTCACTTCTTTTCTATGTGCCAAACTACTTGGTTTTCTTAATCTTAAAAATCCAAAAATTCTATCTTGTGAATCATCATATGACAAAAATACTTCTTGGCCTCCAGACGACTCGTAATTTTCTCTATTCAGTTTTATGTCATCCACATTAATTTCATCTTCAGAAAGACCAGCTTCTCTACATCTGATGCATTTACAAGACAAATTTAGTTTCTTGAGATTTCCTTGAACAATCTGACGTAGATTACCAAGCTTTGGGCCTGCAATTATCTGATCTGATGATATTTCTCGTTGCATTCTCATTATTCTAACCCATCTTGGAATCATTTTCTTAATATCTGTAAGAACTTTGATCATGTCTTGATCTGAGTACGGTATGTATTTCCCATCTTTGAAAGCTTGGTAAAGTGGTGTTCCTTCAATAACAAGCGTTGGATAGATCTTTAGCATGTCTGGTCTAAAAGATGGGTCATCAAACAGTTTCTTAAAATCAGAAACGTCTTCTTCTGGGGTCATTGTTGGAAGACCGGGCATCATATGGGAAACAATCTTGTATCCTGCATCCTTTGCTATCTGAAATGATTCAATCACATCATGTAGGTTATGACCACGATTAACAATTTCATACACTCTTTCATGTAGGCTTTGTACGCCTATCTCAACTCTTGTTATGCCATAATCTAACATCCAATCCACATGTTGTTTTTTACAATAATCAGGTTTGGTCTCTATAGTAAAACCAACATTTCTTATTTTTGCTAATTCATTATTTTTTTTGGCAGATTCCAAATCTGGTGAATCCAATCCATTTACTGCGTCATAACATGATTTGATGAAATCATTTTGATATTCTTGTGGCATGAAAAGAAATGTTCCGCCTACTATCACAAGTTCAAGCTTAGTTACATCATGACCATACGCTTGTAATTTAGCAAGCTTGTCAAATATCTGTTTTTTCGGATCATAATTATTTTCTATTGCATTTTGTGTTGATGGTTCTCTTCCAGTGTAACTGTTTGGTGAATTATATTCAATTCCGCCGGGGCAGTAAGTACAACGGCCATGTGGACAGGCATATGGTTTTGGCATAAGAGCTATGACTGCAACACCTGAAGCGGTTTTGACAGGTTTTCGTAACAACGCTTTTTGTAATTTCATAAACTCTACACCTTGAACTTCTGCTAATATCTCATAATTTCTTGGTATTCTTTCTAACGAATATTTGACACATATTTTTTTAATTTCTTTCTTTACATCATTTTTTGTTGGGTTTGTCATGGCAAGCAGATTCTGAGAAATCTCGACACATGCATTCCCAAACGTTGTTTTTGATCTTTGCATTATTTTTTAGGACCAAAATTGGGTATTAAATCCTTTAAACGACAAGTAAATCTCAAAACTATTCTTTTAATTCACATTTTTTATGCGATTTTTAAAGAATCAACAAAGACTCCTCTTTTTTCTATTATGGAGCCAATTTGTCTACTTTTTAAGCCATGTTTTTTGAATATTTCGTCTATCTGCTCTCCTTCCTCCTCAGGTGCTATGATACAAAACCCTATTCCCATGTTGAAAGTCTTGTACATTTCTGATTTTTCTACATTCTCGTTTTCAATCATCTGAAATATTTCCGGTGGTTCTGGCATATTGTCAAGTAAATACCCTATTTTTTTAAGACGTAAAAGCTTTGTAAAAGAACCGCCGGTTATATGAGCAAGACCATGTATGTCACATTCCTCAAGAGCTTCTAGCACTGGTTTTACATAGATCTCAGTTGGTGTCAAAAGCGCATCACCAACAGTTCCTACCCCTCTAATCTTGTCTTTTATTGAATATTTTGAGAGAAGAACCTTTCTTGCAAGAGAGTATCCATTAGAATGTAATCCGCTACTTTTTACACCAATTATAATGTCTCCTGATGTTATCATGTCACCAAGAATCATTTGGTTTTTTGAAAGAATTCCTACGACCATTCCTGCTAGATCAAATGAAAACTCTTTTCCAGTAATGACATCTGGAATTATTGCAGTTTCACCACCAACTATTGGTACTTCTGCTTTTTTTGCTCCCTTTACTAATCCTTGTACAATTTTTTTAAAAATTTCTTGATTGTTTTGATTAGCAGCTATGTAATCCACAAACGATATGGGAGTAGCACCAGTACAAATTATGTCATTTACATTCATGGCAACACAATCGATGCCTATGGTATCATATTTTTTCATCATTTGAGATATGATTATTTTGGTACCTACTCCATCAGTGTGTGTAGCTATGAGTTTTCCACCTGGGATCTCTACAAGTCCTGCATAGTGACCAAAACCTGATGCGATTTTTGCTTTTTTTTGTAGCTTGTGGGTTGAGCTGATGAGTCTGCCAATAGTATCTTGACTTTGTTTTATTTTTTTAATGTCTATTCCAACATCTTTGTAAGTAATTCCCAATGTCTCAGATCCAATTGTTTTGAAATAAAAGAATTTGTATGTACTAAAGATTAAATATGATGTATAATATATAAAACATCATACATCAAACTAGTTCTAAACGTATGTTAGATAGAAATAATATGATATGCCTTTACAAAAGTCGTAGGGAGAAAAAATGGAAATAACAATAGAACCATGGAAAAAGCTTGTCATACATGAAGTAATTGAATATAGATTTGAGGATTGGTTAAAACAAATTGCTTTTGGTAGCAGATCTGCGGGTGGAGGAATACCCACTATGAACTGGGCTAATGGGATTGTTTTTCAACCATTTCATTTTCCTGATACTGATGCCATTGCACACGAAAAATTGAATGGTGTACTTCATTGGTCATCCGTAATCTTCGCAATCAAAGAAAAATTTGAAAAACAGATCGTTATAGACGATGGAACCATTAATTTCATTGATATTAGCGTGAATGATATATTTGGTAAAGTAGCGGAGTATCTTAAAGCCCAATCAAAATTTATCAAATCATCCTGATTTATTCAGACTAGAGATCTACACATTGTTTTTTCTTACTGAATGTTTACATCGTTCTAATTGTTGTGTTGCACAAAAAGATCAAGCATGGTTCTACCTTTGTCTGTTATAGAATACATCATGTTTGATCTTACTGCCATTTTTGTCACAAAATTATACTTCACACAAAGGTGCAGATAATTCAAAAAAGACCTTTTCATCCTTATGTTTGATTTTGTATAAAGATCTGAAAAAGTCATAGGATTACACTTTAACTGGTATAGT
>DATEAJ010000108.1:0-8148 GCA_035288445.1 Nitrosopumilaceae archaeon | reverse complement strand
GCGGTTGCCGGGATTTGAACCCGGGTCGCGGAATTGGCAATCCCGCATATTAACCAAGCTGTACTACAACCGCTTAAACGATTTAGAAAATTCTAGTCTATTAAAGCGTACTGGTTGGTAATACTATTTTTAATCACGTATTGTCTAGATAAGACATGGATAAAAAACTAGAAGAAAAAATTAATCAGAAAATTAACGAGGTAGCAGAAAACACCAATGAAATTTATAAAATAATAAATTCACTAGAAAAATTACGAACTCATTCTGATTCATTTGGTTATGGAATAGTAGTTGGTAGACTTTACAATTCGTTTTATTACCAATGTAGAAGAATATTAAAACGAAATCCTACGAATGAAGAATTTCTGGAATTTCTTGATACCTTAAATAAAAACCAAGTAAAAATTCTAGACGCACTAAAATTAAGCAACCGTAGCTTTTAGAGGAATTACCTTAATTGAGGGGGTCATAGGCAGTTTTACTGCAGCACCATGCAATGCTTTTTTCGCAACTTCTAGGTGTTCTTTTTTGACATGAACCTCCATGATACATTGATCTCGATTTACTCGTGCAGCTAAACTTACTGCTTTTCCAAAAGCTCCTCTCATACCTTCCTGAAGTCTATCTGCACCAGCTGTTGCAATCATCTTGTTTTCTCTAAGTAAAATATGTGGATAAATTCTAAGAGTGGAAAAGTAGCCAGTTTCACCAGTTACCTGTTCAATCTTTTTGTTTGCTGATAGTCTAGCTGCTTCTATTGCCATGTGTCTTATCTGGACCTTTTCACTTGAACAGAGCTGTACACAATAATCATAATCTGCCCTCTGTCCACCAGAAAACTTGGCTATTTTTATCTGAGGTTTACCTTTAATGTACTTCTTTCTTGTATACGGTTGACCATTACCAATTCTATAATTTGCGCCGTGCATAACAACACTTTTGATTGTTTATCTAAAGCCCATATTTTAACCGTGAGATTTTGTCAAACATCTTTTGGAGTATGATTAGAACAAGGTCCGTAGTATTATATTGTTAAACCATTTGTTGGAAGGCGTGTCAGATATCGAGTCCAAAGTAGAGGGAGTATTAGTAAAAGATCATACTTTGATCTCAGACAAAAACATGCAAAATGGTTTAGAACAAAAGGGATTTGGAGAAATTATAAAGAAAAAATTTTTTTTAAAACCTTTTGAATCTCTTTATCTTCTGTATGCTGACAAACTTAAGCTAACAAGAGGAGGTCAACAAATTAACTTTGATTCAATGATGCAGGAATGTATGAAATTTGATAATGATATATTAACAAAATTTTTAGTCTATCGTGACCTCAGAACAAAAGGATACATAGCAAAAGATGGTTTTGGATTTGGCACTGATTTTAGGGTATATGAAAGGGGACAATTTGGTGAAAAGGCGGCCAAATATGTGGTGTTTGGGTTAAGTGAGGGAAAACGAGAAAAAATGGGATTACTACAAAAACAGATAGAGCAAATAACAAAAATGGGGAAAGAACCAGTTATTGCAGTTATAGAAAGACGCGGTGAAGTGATTTATTATAAAATCTCAAGAATTAAATTCCTAGAAAACAAAGATCAGTCTGCGTTATCCGCCATAGAATTCTGACTTTATCTTAAAATATTGTAAGGTGCTTTTCATCAACATGGATTTTAAAGAAATCTATTGTCATAACTGTAAGAAAACCTTGGGTAGATACAATGAAAAATATTTTTCAGACATGAAAATAGCCGAAATAATAAAATCAAATCATGCCTCTCATATACACGAAGGTCATCAAATAGTAGTTAGAAGAATTGCAAGGGACTCTTAACTAGACTTTTAACAGAAAAGAACTTGACAGCATATCATAATACAAACTGAAATTACTATACAGAAAAAACATATTCTAAAAAGTAGACTCGCTGAATTATAGGATTTAAGCTTTTAGTATGATTTCACAGAACGAATTCTTCGCACTGCTTAATTATAATCTGACAATTTTTTCTCACATGCCGGACAAATCATGCAGGACATGTGGAGGAGAATTAATCTCATATTTGACATGTTCAGAATGCAGAAAACCAACTCAACGTATTTGTAGAATATGTGACAATATGACTATGCCAGAATATCATCAAAATTGTCTATATGTCGAGTCACTAAAAACAAGAAATGGAATGCAAATTGATATTATAACAACTAAAAAATCTGACTATAAAATAAAGAATACAGATAATGCCAAAATTAACCTCTCACTACGAAATCTATTATTAGTTTTTAACATTGTTGGGTTTTTTGTTTTAGGATTTGCTACTGCTGATTATTTTGATCTATATCAAAATCAGACAAATAATATTCAAACAATCAAATCTAATTCATCTGTCCAAAATATACAACTAGCGAATAACTCTATTCTTAACATGTACGAGAATTGTTTAGGATATGGAGAAGGGAAATCGATAACAGTCACATGTCCAACTGAAAAAGGTTATGTCTATAAAGCTACTTTTGCGATGCCACATGGACTTGTTACAAAACTTTCAACAGATGATTTTTCTATTCGCAGTATATCAATAATTGAGAATTCTGACGGTACTGTTGTTTTAGAATATCAAAAAAACTTGTATCCTGCAAGTTTCTTTGCATGATCAAATTACGAAACAAGGCATAATTCACAATCACAAAGTGTGTTAGGATTGTTTTTAGCAAGACATTTGCCATGTTGACCTGCTTGACACTGAACACATATGGCATTTTTATCTTCTAATTCAGAATATTTCGGCGTACCATCAAAACCGAATCCGCCATCTTTTGGTCCAACCATATGATATATGGTTCTTAACTTGTATTTCTAGGTAACCGAAAATGAGTCAAATCTTTCTAAAACAATTTAAAAAAATTTAAAACAAAATTCTATGCTCCCGCCGGGATTTGAACCCGGGATCACTGCCTTGAGAGGGCAGTATGCTTAGCCGGACTACACCACAGGAGCTTGCTAAAAGCCATAAGGAATTAGCAATTTAAAGCAATGTTTTAGCATTACATGGATTTGTAAAATTTAACAGCTTTGATACTTTATAGCAAAAACCAAAGTAATTTTTTTATGGATCTAAAAAATTTAATACAAAAACTTTCACTTCCATCTTTTCCATCTGGACTTGGAGGATGTAGAAGTAATGGAATGAATTTTGAATGTTGCGAATATAACATTTCAATATTTGATAATAAAAAAGGTGAATCTATACACGAAATTGATGGTGAATTCATCAAACTTCATCATGGTTCACTTTCTGAAACTCATCCTGCAATTCTAAGACAATTTGAAAATATGCAAATCATATCCGATGAACAATGGAAACTACGTATGTTTCTGACAGAAATTAAAGAAAAACAGACCAAGATTTCAAACTCATATACTCAAAGTTGTCTAGTTGATGCAGGAGTATACGCAACAAAAGCAAAAGAGGGAGTCAAAACATCTGATCCTCTTGCACCTATATGGGTAAAATGTAGCGCATATTTTCTTGCAGATGCAATATCGCTAATAAATCTTAAAAGACCTAGTCCTACCCATATGTTAAAATCTATACGCGGATTCAAAAAAAATAGGATAAACAAAAATTTTGAGATAGTGCATCAATGTTTAGGAATAGAAAGAGCCTCCACATCGCTTCTAAATAGAATGCTCAAGTCTACAATAGGATTTTCTGATATGGTGGAAGCAAATGGTCATTCAAAAATTATAGAAAGAAAATACAATTATCTTGTACAAAACTCCTTTCTTTCTGATTGTTATTTCTATCTTGGTTACATAAACAGAAATAATTTAATTAAAATCAAAGATTCATTACATCGGAAACTCGATTTTATTCACATTCTTCGAGTTGCATTAGACATTGAAAGTGATCTATTAATGGTTGAACAACAAACATCAACCCTTTTAAAAACCATAAATGAAATTCTATCAACCATAAAAAATCAATATGTATAACAGCGTTTTTAATTTTCTGATAAACCTTTAAAACCCGGTGGGAGATCCTCTTTGATATGACAGATGCATCATGCGGATGTGGATCTCCAACGGGAACAGATAGTATTTGTGACTGTGAAGAAGCAGGAGAATGCTTATGCGATTCAACATGTCAATGCAAAGCTAGTGTTTGCAAAGAAAACGTAAAGCAATATAAGTAGATTCTCGCGGCTCCTTTTTCCTTTCTTTTTTATTACCTGATTACTTTTCTTCTTCTTCAAGATCCCAGGATTTTACCAATTCCTTTTGAAATTTATCTACCTGCTTCTCATTGAGGCGATCTCCGCAATTCTTGTGTGTTGGAACAACAATCATGCCATTAAGTTTGAATTCAACCTCATACATGTGCACTTTATCACATTCACACATATTCGAAATTATATTCTGCCAGTATATTTGCCTATTTGAAAGATTTAACTATAGGATTTCGTTTTATGAAAATACTTGAAAAAGTATTTAGCTGTTGTCTTTTTCACTATTTTGTTAGCTGTATCTATTGGAATTCAGGGTGCATTTGCAGATAATACTTGGTATGTAGGAAAGGGACTAAAAGAAGGAGATTACTTTAGATACGATCTTTGTCAAGTTGACTACAAATCATGTACACAGCTTGAAATGAGTTTCTGGGTAAAGGGAAAAACAGAACACGGCGAGTGGGATTTACTAGTTCTTGTAAAAGAGGGAAATAATAAATTTGTTAAAGGTGACATGCAAATTGGACGAGTTGCTCCAGAACCAATAGGTTTTAGTGAAGGTATAGGACCATACGCGTCAGCTTACAAAAGCTCCATTGCATGGCTTTCAGGTTTTACAACAAGACTCGATCCAAAAAGTTTTGACGCACCAGCTTGGGGTAAGATTGGATCCATCGGAGGCATGCAAGTAGGACCAACAGGTCAAAAAGAAACAGTGACTGTTCCAGCAGGTAAGTTCGATACCATTGTTGTTGGCTGGCACAAATCTGAAGATAACAAAATTTGGGTAGCTCCAAATATGCCCTTTCCAGTCAAAGCACTCACTTATGTAGACGTAAATGCTCCTCCTGCTCCGATTCAGTATCAATTTGAATTGTTAGAATATGGAAACACACCGAATCCTCCTGACTATATTGATCCTCTTATTCCAATTGATCCTATCAAAGGACAGTGCCCTAAAGACAGTTCGATTAAACGTGGAATTGAAAGTCTTGATTCGCACGGAATGATTGTTGCGTATAGTTATTCACCTGAGAATCCACGACGTGGTTGTGAAATCACATGGAACTTTGAATTTGAAAAATCATTTGATGTCAATCAGTTTGAAGCAAACGTACATTATGACATTTTTGTTGTAGATGACAAAGGAGCGCCACTAAGGTCATTTGCAGAGGAACAGAGTCAAACGCATCTCTTTGCACCTGTTGGTAAAGAATTCAGAAAGATGGATGTTAAGGAACCAATGGGTACTGCTCATTATATTATTCATGTTTATGGTACTGGTCCAGACGGCACAGACCCTGATACTACAAAAAGCGGTAGCTTGGCAATAGATATAGACATTGCAGAAGGCACTATGCCTGAAACAAAACCAAACCCACCTATGAAAATTACGATTGATATGCCAGAAGGTGCAGCAAATATTGATAATGAAATTTTCTATGATCCTGCAGATACATATGTGACTCCAGGTTCTACAATCACTTGGACTAACAGTGATACTGCTTCACACACTGTAACTAGCGGAACAGCAAGCAAAGGCCCTGATGGTAAGTTTGACAGTGGTCTGTTTGGTCCAGGAAAGAAATTTGAAACTGTGCTTGATGAAAAGGGCACTTACCCATATTTCTGTGAGGTTCATCCTTGGATGACTGGTTCAATAACAGTTGATCCTACTGCAATTCCAGAATTTCCAATAAGCGTCATGATAATATTGGTTTTGGTTGTTACAGCAAGTGTTATAATTACTAAATTCAAAAACATAACACATACTAAATTATAAAAAATAGTTCGGCATAAATGAATAACAAAGCAAAGATTGGAGTAATCATTCTGATTTCTGCGGCAGTTGCAGGTCTGATATATCCCATATTGATAGGACTGCCAGGACAAGATGAAAATGTAATTCCCAGAGAGGCAAGTAAATGGCACATAGGTAAAGGTGCAGAATATAATCCTACAATGCTTTATGATGTCACATCTGCAGATGGCACGATGTTTTCTGCAAAGATTGGATTTTTTAATGATGTATCAAAAAAACAAATGATCTTTGTTCAAATTGATGACAATGTTACAGGGAAAAAAATTGATCATAGAACATCTCTGAGTAGTGCTTACACCTTTGGTGAAATATCAGAAGATGCTACACCGTATTTTCAAATTCTTGATAAAACCATCTTTGCTATTAGGGACATTGCACTTGAAGAAAAGTATCTTGTCAAAAAAGCAGTTTGGGATACTGTTTTCATTGGAGCATTAACACAGGATCTTACTGTGACAGATCATGGAAAGATCTCATTTGCATTTGGTTCTGTAGATGCCTTTACGATATCTTACAAGATAGGAGACAAAGTGAACAAATTCTGGATTGTTGACAATCTTCCTCTTCCAGTAAAGGCAGAGGTATATGATATAGATGGCAATTTGCAATATTCTTATGAGCTAACCTCGCTTCTTGCGCCACTCACACCTGGATTTAGCTGATAACAGTTAATCAAAAGCCAGTCACAAAACTCTGTTACTTTACTATCAAATTTACACCATATGTGCAAAGAATGAGGGAGTATGTCAATCCTACCTGATTCCAAAAAAACCTTCACACCCTCTTTTCCTTCATACATGTAGGCATCTTCGACTTTTATATCTCCAAAAATCTCTTTTGCCTTTGATTTTATAATTTCTCTTTTAATTGGAAACACTTTTCGTGTCATATCAATTATCATGCTGATGTCCTGCGTTCCATATGATTCGTAATCTTCTATCTTTCCACTTTGTGGGAAGTTTAGAAGTAATGACATTTTGTATTTTTTTCCTACCTTTGTAGCAATCTCATTCATTGTTGTAAAAGCAATTGCTGGTGATTTCATCAATAAAAATCTGATTTGCGCCATGTTTGATTTCAGTTCTTTTTGTAATTCTTCTATGATTACACTAAAGATCATGATCTTAAATTTGAAATTTTGTAATATATCTATTAGGTTATCTTTTTTATACGCCAATTAACATTTAGCTTTGTGCTCCCCCTTGACAAAGACGGTGTTCCATATGGTGAAGGATCAGAAAGAACCGATAATGTCGAGGATTATAAAGTCACATGTATGCAGTTCATAAAAGACATTAGCAACGACTATCTTGCTTGGGTAGATTATTACAAACTACCTTCAGAAGAAGACAAAAGACGACGCGACAGAATTTTTGCAACTGTAGGAAGAACAAATGAGTGGATTGCCAAAGTTGCTACCACGATAAAAGGTGTTGATGTAGTAATGAATGATGGTATCCAAAAGATGGCAGAAAGCACCGCTGGATATCCATTTCAGATTGGTGTCTTTGTAAACAATACTTCCGGTTATACTGTGGCAAAACCTGAAATGATTGATATGAATATAAAATCGGTGGGGCGTGAAGGGCGCAAAGTCAAACTTGGTTGGCACCAAAAAGACACGCGTTTTTTGATCAGCACCACAGGAAAAGATGTCGCAATTGATGAATCAAAAATATCTGATACCGAGTTTGATTTTCTTGATATTATTCTTAAGATGAATGCCATAGGCTGCCAACAACGTGACTTGATATCGTTTACCCTGATAATTTCAGAAACTATTGATGGTCAGGAAGTTGAAAGGCGTGGTATGACAACAATTATTCATATAACTTAACTTGTAGAATAACCCTTGACTCCTCTGATCTCTTATCAGAATATTTTAGATGTGATATTTTTTTTGCAAGATCTTCATCAATAACAAGTGATGCTTTTCCTGCATGACTTTCATTATTGTACTCCAATATCACATCTGGGCTTGCAATTGCATTTCTTAACCAATCACTGTTAGGATTTCTACGTGAAAAATATATCATCGTGTTATAATATACTGCCCTCAACTCAACCATATGTGGTTTACCAGTAATTCTGCCTCTTGTAATAAA
>DATEAJ010000107.1:0-2728 GCA_035288445.1 Nitrosopumilaceae archaeon | reverse complement strand
GAATTATTTCAGTTTAGAACAAAAGATGCGGTCGCCGGGATTTGAACCCGGGTAACGGGCTTGGAAGGCCAGTGTACTAACCAAACTATACTACGACCGCTTAACACTGCCAATCTTTAACCTACATAATAATTCTCTTTTCGCACTCATATAATAGACGAGAAATCACTACATGAGCTTCCAAAGTATTTCTGTCAACAGAAACCAGATTATCGATCTTTTTTAATATTTTATCAGAAAAATGTCCTTTTGAAAATCCACCAACAACAATACACGAATCTCTTCCAACATCTGCTGCAATTTTATCATACGAACTTGTTTGTCCTTTTGTAGAAAAACCAATCACTTTTTTTGCACCAATCTTATCAACCAGATCACTAAAAGTCATATCTTTTATCTCAAGTAATTTTTTACTATCTAGTTCTATTTTTCTCTCAGAGTATAGCTTTTCAATCAAACCAATAAATCTATGATAAGATTTTGGTAGGCGAACATTATCGCCAACGAAAATTACTTTGTCATCTATGGTATGAACATAAACATGAAGTTTTCTCTCAAAATACAAAGGAATAGTACAGCATTCAAGAAGACAAAAATGGACCAAATCTGGTCTGCCACGTTTTATCTCATTCTTGATTCCCCTCATTGCAGCAAAATGCCAAGATATATCTAAAATAACTTTAGATGGTTTTTTGCCCATCTTTTTACTATATGCAAGCACAGAATTATGATCCTGTAGTTCTTTAGGAACTAATTCAAGCGCAGACTCGGCAAGTATCAATGACAGCAAGATCGTATTTTAAAGGTAAGACATTATTTAACTTCCATGAAAGCAGCAAAACGCCAGATTGCATTAGAAAGAATGGAAATCCTGGTTCAAAACGCTATATCAAACTCAAGAAATAATCCATCATTAGCACAAAGACAGGCAACACTTGCAAAAAAAATTAGTACCAAATATAGAATAAGAATGCCCTATCATATACGGATCAACTTTTGTAAAAAATGTAAAAAATTTATTGCTCCAGGAGTTAGTGCAAGAATCAGAATGGGTCGGTCTTCTGTAAAATCAATTCGTATTACATGCGGGTTCTGTAATCATACATATAGAAAGATCATTTCCAAAGCTCAATGATTTATAAGACGAACTAAAAACTTTCATTTTCATGGCAAAGGCATACGATGTACCAGCTGATGTACTGATTAACAAACTATCGGAGATTCTAAAAAACGAAGAAATCTCAACTCCAAACTGGATTCCATTTGTCAAGACTGGTCCACATGCAGAAAAACCACCACAAAAAAATGACTGGTGGTATACAAGATGTGCATCACTTCTTAGAAAAATATACCTTCATGGTCCAATAGGTGTAAAAGATCTTCGGGGTATGTATGGAGGAGTAAAAGCAGTTGGATATGGCGGAAATCATCACCGAGATGCTGGTGGTGCCATAATTAGAACAGCTATCCACAATCTAGAAAAACTTGGTTACATTGACAAAGTGGAAGGAAAAGGAAGAACTATCTCTCATCAGGGAATGAAAAAAATCGACGGAGTTGCCACAGAAATTCTAAACGAGTTAGTTGTAAAAAATCCAAATCTTAAGAAATACTCCTAGTGTGGTTTTATGAGTAACCCAAACCAAGGTAATGAAAGAGAACCTACCGAAGCTGAAGTTAATGCAATGAAAGAACAAGCATTACGAACTTTACTTGAACCACAAGCAAGACTTAGGTTAAACAACGTCAGGATGGTCAAACCTGAACTTGCTACAATGGTTGAAAATTATCTTATTGGCATGGCATCACAAGGTAAACTAAACACACAAATTTCTGATGATCAACTAAAACAAATTCTACAATCAGTTCAACAACCAAAACATGATTTCAAAATTAATCGAAAATAGATTAGCGAAAATATATTAGGGGCAAATTAAGCGTCTGTAAATATGAAGGCAGTAGTATATGAAGAATATGCGCCTGATGACAATTATAAGCGAATTTTAAAAGTAAAAGATATTTCTGAACCAAAACCAAAACCTGATGAAGTAGTTTTCAAAGTTAAAGCAGCAGCTTTGAATTATAATGATATTTGGGGAATGAGAGGACAACCAGTTGCAGTACCATTGCCTCATGTTTCTGGTTCCGATGCAGCAGGAGAAGTTATTGCAGTTGGTGAAGATGTTAGAAATTTCAAAGTAGGTGATAAAGTCGTTTCTCATTCAAACATGTCATGCAGAGTTTGTTCTGCATGTACTGATGGACGAGAATTTGATTGTATTAAAAGAACGATTTGGGGATTTCAAACAGGCCCAACATGGGGAGCTTTTTCTGAAATCACTCACTTGCCAGAAGTAAATGTTGCAAAGATTCCTGGGGGAGTCAGTTTTGATGAAGCGGCAGCTGCATCAATGACACTACTTACATCGTGGCACATGCTTGTAGGTAGAGCGAAGATACGACCAGGTCAAACTGTACTTATCATGGGCGGTGGTTCTGGTGTTGGAAGTTTTGGTATTCAAATTGCAAAACTTTACAACTGTACCGTAATTTCAACAGCAAGTCCTGACAAACTAGACAAATTAAAAGAACTTGGTGCTGATTATGCTGTAGATCACAGAAAAGAAGATTGGGGCAAAGAAGTCTTTAAGATTACAAAAGAAATTAGTGCTAAAACAGGTGTAATTCCTGGAATTGATGTTTCATTTGATCACATTGGACAAACACA
>DATEAJ010000106.1:0-2692 GCA_035288445.1 Nitrosopumilaceae archaeon | reverse complement strand
GTCTCAGTTGCTTTTTCTTTTAAAACTGACAGATGGGTCTCAAGTGCTTTGAGAAAGTTTTTCTTTGCATCTTGTTTGTTTTTGCCTACACTATAAACTCCCAGTGCAGAACACATGATAGAGTAAGAACCATCATCTTCTTTTCCTATGGTAGTTTTGATATCTTTTATCTTGACAGACAACTAATGTCCAACCATCCTTGTTGATTATAAGTTTCCTTGCCTAGATGAATCATTAAACTACATGTCTTAATCACGTAGGACTTGGTTTTTTGATACCCCTACATTTTTAATAATACCGAAAATACTATAAATATGTAGGGGTAACTAATATTATGGTAACATTAAAGAAAAAGACGCACAAGGGAAAAACCTACTACTATCTTGAGCACAGCACAAGGAAAGGCAAGAAAGTTCAGAAAAAAGAGATCTACCTTGGAAGAAAAATACCAGCCAACATAGAGGAGATAAAGAAGAACTTCCTTGACAGCATCTACCGAGAAAAGTGGTACATTGACATTGACAGAATCAAGCAGAGCTTCTCCAAAGAACAGAGGGAAATACCCAAATCTATCAAAGAAAAACAGTTACAGAATTTCGTTACTAGATTTACGTATGATACCCAGAGGATAGAAGGCTCTACTCTTACTAGAAGAGAAACTGCGGATCTTTTGGATAGAGGCATCACCCCAAAAAGTAAATCTATGCGAGATGTGCATGAAGCCGAAGCTCACAGGGATCTATTCTATGAAATTTTAAAATCAAAGAAAGAATTATCGTTGCAGACTGTACTAGATTGGCATTGGACTCTATTCCGCCAGACAAAACCAGACATGGCTGGAAAGATAAGAAAATATCCGGTAGCAATAAGCGGTAGCAGGTTTCTGCCTCCCTCACCTATCGAAGTCTATCCGATGCTAGCAGAATTTTTCAAGTGGTACCACAAAAACAAGAATAAACTCCATCCAGTTGAGCTTGCTGCGTTAGCACATCTAAAATTTGTGACAATACATCCATTTGGTGACGGAAACGGTAGAATTACTAGAATTGTAATGAACTTTATCTTAAATAAGAAAAAGTATCCCATGCTTGACATTTCATATGAGAAAAGAAACAGCTACTATACTGCATTGGAAAGATCACAAGTAAAAAAAGAGGACAGGATATTTCTCAAGTGGTTTGCAAAGAGGTACATCAAAGAGTACAGAAGATATCTCAGATAATTGATTCCCATCAGTTCTAAAAAATTATTTTTGTAATTTTGATTTTGCAATCTGTGCTATGGCATCAGCCATCTCTTTTGTTCCAGCATTGCCACCAATATCATATGTAACATACTTTCCTTCATTGATTACTTGCTCGGTTGCTGCAAAAATTGCATTTCTTATTTGTGGTTCACCAAGATATTCAACCATCCATGCACCTGACAAAATAGCTGCAGTAGGATTTACTTTATTCATTCCCTTGTACTTTGGAGCACTTCCATGGGCTGGTTCAAACATTGCATATGAATCTCCAAGATTTGCAGAGTAGACGCATCCAATAGAGCCAACATTTCCAGATGCACATTCTGATATGATATCCATAAAGAGATTAGTGCTTACTAAAACAGAGTTGTTGAATCTTTCTGGATTTTTTACTAGCTGCTGGGTCATGTTATCGATATAGTATTCCTCAATCTCTATTCCAGGATTTTCCTTTGCTGCTCGCTCAATTTCACCCCAAAAAATCCCATCAGTTTGCTTGAGTATGTTTCGCTTTGTTATGGCAAATATTTTTTTTATATTATGCTCCTTTGCCCACCTAAATGATGCATCGGCAATTCTTTTACAGCCTTTTCTAGTAATTTTTCTAATTGCAATAGCAGAATCATCAGATGTTTTGAATTCAATTCCTGCATAGAGGCCTTCTGTTGCCTCCCTAAAACAGACAAAGTCTAACTTTTTGTCTGGAGATAATCTATCATAGGTTTTGATTGGTCTAACATTTGCATATAGCTCAAATTTTTGGCGAGTTGATACTGCTACACTTCTTGGCGCATCAGGCCTTGGGATAGTTGTGGTTGGTCCTTTGTAACATGCGTCACATTCTTCCATTATCTTTGTAGTCTCATCTGGGATGTAGGTTGCACCGCCATGTTTTGCCCATTGTTCGGAACCTGCCTCACACAAAATTAGCTCAATTTGCGTATTGCACGCCTTTAGTACATGCAACATAGCATCAACTAGTTCGGGCCCTGTTCCATCTCCTTTAATGACTGCCGCTTTTTTTGCCAATTTTCAAATTTGAAGATCCTTCGTATTTAACTCTACCTTGGTATTACAAAAAATAATTTTGCTAGATTATCTTACAACATGAAAAGAAAAAAGCGAATTTCGGTTGTGAGAAGCCATTGCTCCTTTCACAAACCGTCCACCAAGATCATTATGATCTAGTATAGTTAGCCAACTTCTAATTCAATAATCTTTTGGAAACACTTTTTGCGTTTTCAATTTCGCTAAATCACTTACAATTTGAACTTGGGAGTCAAATGATATGGTTGCAGAACCCTTCGAGCCCATGGAATTTTTAATTTCGTTAAATTACTTTGAGATTTGAGATAAAAATGGCGACTAATCCATATTATCTTCTTAATTTAGGATAATTTTATCCAAAAGTTTAAATCAAAATTTTTAGGATTACTGGCATTGAAA
>DATEAJ010000105.1:0-4432 GCA_035288445.1 Nitrosopumilaceae archaeon | reverse complement strand
TTTGTTGATTGCTTCTAAAACTATAACATCTTTTGGGTCAGATTCTGATTCCATATTTGATGATTCCTAAAATCTTCCTATAAACTGTTTGCAATACAAAATATTAACCCAATCTATATAGATATGGTGTGGAAAAAGATTCGCATACTGATGAGCAAATTAGAAAATTCTATTCTCTAAAAAACATCGCAGTAGTTGGAATGTCAAAGTATCCAGAAAAAGCTGCACATTATGTACCAAAATATCTTGCAGATAAAGGCTATAACATCATACCAGTAAACCCTACAACTGATGAGATAATGGGTAAAAAATGCTATCATGAAATCAATGAAGTTAATGAATCAATAGACATTGTAGATGTGTTTAGACCATCTGATCAAGTAATGCCTGTAGTTGAAGCGGCAATCAAGAAAAAACCCAAAGTTATATGGTTACAAGAAGGAATTCATAACCAAGAAGCAGAAGAACTTGCCCGTAATGCAGGAATTGAAGTAGTCTTTAACAGATGCATGCTGGCAGAACATGAGAGATTAATTTAGAATGGCCGACGACACATTTTCTGACTTTTACAAATCTCTTTTAGAACTTGCAAAATCATTTGAAGAAAAAAACTCACTAAAAATTCAACCAGACCTAGACGCAAATATTATAAAAATATATGGTGAAAAAACAGACTCTTTAGAACGCGCAAAGGCTGGATTAGAAGAAGTATCTGAGATTGCATATTCCACTGCAGAACACCATCCTTATTGGAGTCTAATATACAATGCCTCACAAATTTCAAAGCTTGCACTTGAAAAATGGAATGGTGAATTGACTAAAGAAGAACTTGATGAGATATCATGGTGTTCTGATGAACTCAAAAACACTAGCGCAAAACTCAAAGAAAAACAGAATCGTTGCTGAATTTGTTCGGCAGAGATAAATATTCAAATTCTAAAATTAATTCATGCCAATAAAGATCGGTCTAATTGGTAAGACAAACACTGGCAAAACTACATTCTTTAATGCAGCAACACTTTCTCACTCAGAAATTTCCACTTATCCTTTTACAACAAAAAAACCAGAAAGAGCAATGGCTAATGCAATCACTCCGTGTGTTCATACCGAATTTAATGTCCAAGATCAACCACAAAATTCAAAGTGTAGTGACGGATGGAGATTCATTCCCATTGAACTAATTGATCTTCCTGGTTTGATAAAAGACGCATGGGCAGGTAAGGGACTGGGAAACCAATTTCTTTCAGTTGCAACACAATCTGATGCACTATTACATGTAGTTGATGTATCAGGAAGCGTCGATTCATCCGGAAAAATTGCTGATGTAGGTAGCGGTGATCCGATATCTGATGTTGCTGATATAGAAGAAGAACTAATAATGTGGTACATAAAACTCTTAGAAGGAAATAGGGATAAAATTTCAAAGCTAATCAATTCTGATACTGAACAACTTGTCGCATTAACAGATGTGTTTAGAGGAATTGGAGTAAAAGAGTCTCATGTAAAAGAAGCGCTAAAGGTAACCAAACTAGAGGATAAACACTTTGATAACTTTGACATGCATGACAGCAAAAAGTTTGCCTCATATCTAAGACATATCTCAAAACCCACTCTCATAGTTGCAAATAAGATAGACTTGCCTGGTGCAGACAAGAACTTTGACCGCTTGAGAGAAAGATACTTTGATACCATCATTGTACCCGCAAGTGCAGACAGCGAACTATCGTTACGAAGGGCAGAACATGCAGGTCTGATAAAATATGTTCCAGGCTCTGAACAATTTGAGATATTACAGAAGGATAAATTAAACAAAAAACAAATCGACGCACTTGATTTTATCACAAAAGACATACTTGGTGAATATATGAGAACCGGTGTACAGTTTGCAATCAACGTAACTGTTTTCAAACTATTAAAAATGAATTCTATTTATCCAATCGCTGTGCCAGAGAAACTTTCTGACAAAAAAGGAAGAGTGTTACCAGATCTCATTTTGATGAAAGATGGTTCTACGATAGAAGATCTTGCAAAGGAAATACACACTGACTTGACAAAAGGACTTCTTTATGCCAAGGATTTAAGATACGGTGTAAGATTGCCGCCAAGCTATCAACTGCGAGACAGAGATGTGATATCAGTAGTTAGTGCAGTAACAAAAAAATCCTAGTTTTCTATTCCAATTTTTTCTTGTTTCATCCAGAGGGTTCTATTTTTATGATCAATTAACGTTATTCCAATCTCTGAAATTTGTTTTCTAATCTTATCCGCTTCTTGGTATTGTTTTTGTTCTCTAAACATGTTACGTTTTCTTATTAGCTCGTTTATAGTTGATTTTTCACCTTCTGATATTTCGGGAATTTTCAAACCAAGTGTCTCAAGCATCTTTTCAAGTTCTAGTAAAGCTATTTTTGAAATTGATTGTGTAAGCATTTCTGCTGCAGCAATTCTGTTTATTTCTTTTACAAGCTTGAAAAATGCGCTTAATGCCAGGGGAGTATTAAAATCTGATCCTAATCCCTCGTCAAACTCTTTTTTTGTTTCTGAGATTATCTTCTGTATGTCATCAGGGGAGCCTTGACCTTCTGCTAGAATCAATTCAAAATAACAGTTTTCCACCTGACGCCATTTTACAATGTTTTCCCTGAGAAGTTCTTCTGAATAATCAATTGGCTTTGAATAATGACCAGAGAGACAAAACAGCCTGATTATGTTTGGTCCCCAATGATCAAGAACATATTTTACAGATTTTATGTTTCCCAAAGACTTTGACATCTTCTCACCATTTATTGTCATCATCCCCACATGCATCCAAATTTTTGCAAATTGTTTTCCCGTATGCGATTCGGATTGAGCAATCTCATTTTCATGGTGAGGAAATATCAGATCTCTACCACCGCCATGGATCTCAAAGTTGTCTCCAAGGTATTTCAAACTCATCGCAGAGCATTCTATGTGCCAACCAGGTCGCCCATCTCCCCATGAACTTGGCCACTTGGGTTCTTCGTCAGAAAACTTCCATAATGCAAAGTCAAGTGGATCGTTTTTGGTTTCGTCTACCTCTATTCTTGCACCAGATAGCAATTCGTCGGTTTTTTTCTTTGAAAGCTTACCATATCCTTTGAATTTTCCTACAGAAAAATAGACTCCATTTTTTGAAACATACGCATAACCTTTGTCGATAAGATCTTTGATCAAACTTAGCATATCTTGAATGTGTTCAGTTGCTTTTGGATGAAAGTCAGCACGTTTGATGTTTAATCTATCAAAATCATCAAAATAATGCGATATGTACTTTGAGCTTATATCAAACGCAGTGAGATTTTCCTGTTTTGCGCGATTTATTATCTTGTCATCGACATCTGTAAAATTCTGAATGAATAATACTTTTTCCCCCTGAGATTCTAGAAATCTTCTTAGTGTATCAAACACAATTATTGTTCTTGCATGTCCTATGTGACTCTCATCGTACACCGTTACTCCGCAAACATATATCCTAACTGTTCCCGATACCTCGATCTCCTTTTCCTTTTCTGTAAGTGTATCAAAAATTTTCAAAATTTGCACCGTTTCTTATAATTGGTAGCTTGTTGCAGTTATCCGCTTGTGTTCGCTTTTTTTGTACAGTTTGTGGATTTTATCAACAATTGAGAGATTGATTTCTGCAAGATCTGCAGTTTCTTGTAATGAAAGTTTTTTGTCTATTATACTATAAAGTATGAGATCAACTTCTTCATAACTTAATCCGATCTCATCTTCTGCAGTATGGCCTTGCCAGAGGCTTGGGCTACTCTTCTTTGATATTATGGACTCTGGTACTCCAAGAGATTTTGCAAATTCTCGAATCTGTGTTTTGTATAATGAAACTATTGGTAAAAGATCTGCCGCTCCGTCACCAAACTTTGTGAAATATCCAATTAGATACTCGCTTCTGTCACTTGAACCAAGTACTAGTAAGTTTTTGGAATTTGCATAATAATACAAAATATTTGATCTTATTCTAGCTCTTAGATTTCCAAGTGCTAGAGAATTTGGTTCAAGATATTTAGAATATTCTGAGTGTACCAAACTTATGTCAATTAGCTTGTAGTCTAATCCAAGTTTGTCTACTAATTCGAGTGCATCTTCAGTATCTGTTCTTGGGGTAACTTTGGAGTCTGGCATGAGAAGTGCAAGCGATTTGTCTTTTAGCGATGTTGCGCACAGTGATGCAATGACTGCTGAATCAATTCCTCCACTGAGTCCAAAAATGACACCTGACGATTGTCTTTGTATGACTTCTTCTATAAGAAATCTCTTAATTTTGTTCTGAATTGACTGATAGTCTTTTTTTATAATTTCCTCAAGAAGTGTTTTATTCAATAATTCTTCAAATTGGTTTTATGGAATTAAACCTTCAGACATCAACATACAGGCCATCGCTTTTTACTTCAAC
>DATEAJ010000104.1:0-3556 GCA_035288445.1 Nitrosopumilaceae archaeon | reverse complement strand
AGTATTCTTCTCTTGTCAGTGTATATTGTTTGTTTATTGGTATTGGTTCTTTTAAGAACTCGTCATAAGTTATCATTGTTTTACCTTATTTTTGTTCTTAAAATATTCTTCGGCTCTTTTTTCATACTTGTTTGATTTTAGTTTAGAGTCTTCTATTGGTTTTGCAAAAATTAAACGTTCTACACACCAGAATGTAAATGATAGAAGACCAGCAGCTATCATCAAGGATGCAAGTTCATGTAATGATGAGAGCCAGTTGTTATAGGATTCGGAGAAATTTGGACTTGGGGTAAAACTAACAATACCTAATAACCCACCACCAAACAAAACGAAACTAATTTTTAGTAGGAAAGTCATTTGCCTGTCATACCCCGAACTTTACAATTACATCCAACCTTCATACATCTTTTACTCAGTATTGAAAAATGAAAATGGCCACATTTATTGCAAAATGATTTAGGATCAGTCTTTTTTTTCTGGTTTTGTGACCAGTTGTTTATTCTTTCGAGCAAGTTCAATTTTGATTCCTTGCCTGAATTACTGATTTTTTTAATGGTATGTTTGAATCTAAAGCCAGTTTTTCCTCATCGTAATATATTTGATAGTCTTCTTCACATAGATAAGTAAGAAATTTACTTCCTTGAATATTATGTTCGGCGTTATTATTACAATTTTCAACATTACATTTAACCATTAATTACCACCTTTGTTAAGTAAACCAGCTTCTAATTTTTGCAAGTCTATTTTTCTTCTACTTGCTGGATGTGGTAGATATTCACAAGGAACATTACAGTTTTGTAATGTATGATAAACTTTGTAGCCTAATGCTATAATTCTAATACTTTTATCTTGTGCCTGTTTTTGTAAATAATAAATTCCTTTAGAGTCAACTGTTCCTATGGCTTCTTCTTCTTCTGTCTGCCATAAATCCATTAGCTGTGTTTTAAGATGATGTTTATCAATTAATTTTAAAAGTCTTTTTCCTGAAAGTGTTTTTGGATGGAATGGTTCGCCATAACCTTTAGGATTACCACCAATCAGTAATATGATCTTGTTATCCAATTAATTATTCTTCAATCATTTAAGATATAAAAGATTACTTTTTGATCGGTTTACCATTACCATATAATGAATAAAATGGAAGCAACCCATTCATGTAATCTAATTGAAGCTGTTCGTTTGGGGTAAGTTCAATAAAGAATTGTTTGTTATAACGTTCTTCTGCTAGGTTGTGACATGCTCTACAGAGGATTTGTATCTCGCCAGTTTTTTTTCCATACTGGTCTTTTAGGTGATGTCTAGTTAGATTTACACCTGTATGACAGTCGGCACAGCCAACTGCAAACATACGCCAATGGGATTTTCCACGTGCCATTTTTTCTCAAATTTAATTATGGTTTATTACTTCTTCGGTACTTCTGATAAATGTAATTCAGTGTGCCATGTTTTTGTATCATATTTATATTTAATTTCTCCACCTGAGTTGATTAGATATTTTTTCCCTTTCCAAGTAAAGGGCTTGTTATTTCTAAAACATTTTTGCATCTTTTCCATTACTTCAGGCGATACTTCGGTTTGTAGTTTCATATCCTCAATCTGTTTTCTAATTTACTTTTCTGCCCATAAAACCTTAATCCATATCCATATGACAATTTACCAATACTGTTTATTCTGCATACAATATTTCTAATTAACTCTATTTGAATCTCATTTGTGTTACATTCTGGAATATCGTTTAACTTGCCTTCTTTTCTTAAACTAGCTACAATTATTTTGGCAGTTTCCCATGCCCGAATACATTTTTGTCTATCAGTTTCAGGCAGTTCAGGACAACAACCACTCATATCTTCTTAAACTCCTTTTTTTCTTTTTGATATGATTTTGCTAAATCTAATACTTTTGTAAGATCGGGTATTGTAATTTTTGATTCCTTTAGTTTTCTTTCTATGTCTTCTAAATCAATATTTGCTACAGTATCCCTAAATCCACTGTCTAGATTTCTTATTTCTTCAAATGCTTTATTTGAGGTTGTTCCACCAAGAGCTTGTGTAAGTCCAGATGCCAAACTTCCCATTATAACATACTTTGAATCAATGATGGATTTTTCTATATCAAGCCAGTCATCGTAGGACAACTGTGGGCAATTCTGTGATCTGATATATTCTGCTAATGCTGTAATTTGTTTCGGTTCTAAACTTTTTGCCATCTGCGATGTATGTAAGACAGACTCAACAAAGATCCAAAATTCACGATCATTCTTAAATGGCATTAAACTAACTCTCCTTCCATGAATAGGGGATAAATCTTTTTCCCAAACATGTCATGTGCCTCCTGTAATTTTTTTTCATCCCCTCTAAATATTAAAGGAATAATCGCTGAAACAGGTACGTTAATTCTATCAAGTTCTGTTAAGGCTATTGAGATTGATGTTCCTGAATATAACACATCGTCAACTATTGCTACTGGTGGCTTTACTATTCCTTCGACCTGCTTTTGTAATCCATACTTTTTTCTATTTTTTCTCACATAGAATGTATTAAGTCGAGTTTTGTAATTGTATAACGCGTGGTACTGAATTGCACAGGCAATTGATATTGAACCTGTAGCTAGCCCACCAATTGATCGTATGTCACCAACTTCTCTAATTTTTGATAAGAAGACTTCAGCTACCAATGACATATGATCTGGATCTGACATTAATTCTCTTATGTCATAATAAATATCGCTTGTTTTTCCTGAACTTAATACTACTGTCTGCCTTTTTATTGCATGATCCTGGATTACCTGCTTTAGCTTATCGTGATTCATTTACTTCTCCTTCGTGCATCGACTATGCCATCAATGATCTCTTTCCAAAATTCTATTTCTTTCTTGTCACCAATACCAAGAATCCATTCTGCAAATCTAATAGTGGATGGATTTGTGATTAATTCTATCTCCTTCAGTTTGTCATACATCTCCTTGATCTCTTTTTCAGACTTCATTTTACCAAACCCTTCTCCCACCTACTTCACCATCATTACATGGACAATCTCCATGACAAAGCCTGTGTTTTTTGTGAATTTCGCAAATACATTTTTCATTAGTCATAGCCAATTGCAATCAGTTCCATCCGTTCTTTTACATTTTTGACAGATCCAGCAACCACAGGATTCCTTTAGTTGTTCACCAGTGCAGTTTTTAAAGTTACACAGTCGATTATTCTTTGACATATTTTCCACTCCACGTGAACTTAATACATGAACAGATACCATGAAATTGTCCATACAGGCACATCCCATGACCAAGTGCAAATGAATCTCCATGATCCTGTCTTTGGTGGCCACAGGTACACATTTCAAATGGCATCATCATTTCATGTTTCTCTCGACTTGATGCAGTAAGTTTAAAAATCTTTAATGATTTAGTCTTCATACTTCCTTAACTCCTTGTAATTTATTGATTCGTCTGGTGGCATTACAATTAATTGGCAAGGCTTATCCATTTGTTTTACCTTCAGTAAGGTCCAACAGGCAGCAGTTCTTTCATGTTCTTCAAGTTCCTCATGATGATAACA
>DATEAJ010000103.1:0-2337 GCA_035288445.1 Nitrosopumilaceae archaeon | reverse complement strand
AGATATGATTACCACATTGTCTCCACGAACAACTATGGTTCCAAGACTCTTTGTTTCGCCCTCAGAAGGGATCTCTTCTGATGAGTCGAGTAGCAGATTCATGTGTTGGTCAAAACCATGTAAGTTACCTCTAATCACTTTGCCGCCCTTTAGTTTGATAAGGACAACTTTGTTGAGGCTCTCATCCAGTACTTTTACTGCCATATCTACTGACATTTATTTCACTTATTACCCTCTGTATCGAGGGTATATATTAAAATTTCATTGGTGTAATTTTCGGGTTTTGTCAGTGAGGCAAGTTTGACTCTTTTAGAAAAGTTTGTACAATTTCTGACAAAATTTTATTACCTTCTTTTGCAGTAGCATTTCTAGGATCACCCCACACTCCATTTCTTGTTACAGAAATGAAAGATTTTGCAGCAAGTTTGTTTACTTGTAATTTTTGTTTTGTAGAAAGTCTATTAGCAGTAAAACCCTTCACGGCTTTTTTCATCTTAACTTTTTTTGATATTGCAAGCATAAGTGAGGTCTCCACAAATCCCGCATGATCAAAATCTCTTTTCATAAAGTGCCAGTAAGAAAATACAAAAACCTGTACTTTTCCTTTTGAAAGACTACGTACTTTTTTAGGGATGTTATACAACGCAGATTGGTTTCCGTGGTGCCCGTTAAGAATTACGATAGTTTTAATTTTATTTTTCCATAACGAGATACACAATTCTACTAGAACTTTATGTAGTGTTGCTTTTGTAACACTCACATTAAAAAAAGGAGAATGTTCAAATGAAACTCCATAGTTTATCGTAGGGAGCATCAAAAAATCTGTCTTTTTTGAAATTCTCTGCGCAATCTCTGATACTATATCTGAATCTGTTGAGATTGGTAAATGTGGACCATGCTGTTCGATAGAACCTACTGGGATGAGAGCAGTTTGTTTTTTAGTTTTTATCAGTTTCCTAAGATAAGGATCTTGGAGATGGATTGTATCTGTCATCTAGATCGCTTAGATTTGACGTGAACTTTGCCCCAGTAAACCTCAAGTCGCCTCTCAAGATGCATCTGTACTGCTTCCAACAAAGTTTTCGCTTCTATTTTTTGACCTTTCTTTTTCAATGATTCAACTGTTTCATTAGTATCAATTACAAAAGCATCTTGAAAGATTATTGGTCCCTGATCCAAATCTTCAGTAACATAGTGTGCAGTACATCCAACTATCTTCGCACCGCGCTCATACGCTTGCATATATGCAAAAGCACCTGGAAATGCAGGTAACAATGATGGATGTATGTTAATAATTCTATTTGGATATCTCCAAACAAAATTTGGAGACAAAATACGCATGTATCTTGCTAGAACTATCAAGTCTGCATTGTATCGTTTTACTATGACAAGGATCTTTTCTTCTGCTTTTGATTGATCCGCATCATCTACTAATACAAATGGAATTTTTGCTTTTCTTGCAAATAGGGAAAGTGTGTTTTCTGTGCCTATTATTACACTAACCTCTCCTTTTAGTTGATTTTTTGATCTGGCATCCAAAATTGCTTCAAGACAATGAGATTCTTTTGTTACAAGTACAGCTACTTTTTTTCTAAGAATAGCTTCATGATGCGTATTAACTTCCATCTTCAAGCGTTTTGCTAATTCTTCCACTTCACGATCAAATTTTTTTATGTCAATTTTTTGTGTAAATGATGCTTCAAGATACATTCCAAACAATCCCTTGACCACATTTTGATTTATTTTCTCAATGTTGCCACCTCTTTGAAATATGAAATTAGTAAAACCAGCAACTACTCCCTCATGATCCTTTCCTACCACAGTAATCTCTACAATTGTTTTATTCATTCTGAATTTGTTTGAAGATCGTACTTTATTAATGCTTAAATAACCATTTAGAATACCTCGTACTTAGATAATGTGTGTATGCAACATGCAATCAAATTCTATAATGCGTGAGTGAATGAAGAATCTGAATTTTTTAATTTTACACCAGATGAGGGAAAATAATGGATAGAACCAAGGGTTCAAACAAAACTCGTAGTAGAGGTAATAGTTATGATCATAACAATCCTGTGAGAATTTGTTCTGTGTGTTCTACAATTGGAGGTTGGCACTGTTATGAATGTTCAAAGGACTTTTGCAATGTTCACTTTGCTAATCACAAAGAGCAACAGCTCTGCATTATAAAATAAGTGCGGGAGGTGGGATTTGAACCCACGAACTCCTAAAAGACAGGGTCCTAAGCCCTGCGCCTTTGACCAGGCTTGGCAACTCCCGCATGCACCATGCCTTTTAAGACAAATTTATCTATTGTTGATAGACTAGCAAAATGGC
>DATEAJ010000102.1:0-2116 GCA_035288445.1 Nitrosopumilaceae archaeon | reverse complement strand
GGATGAGGTCCGGGAGGGAGCAATCCTAAGGCGGAGCATTCACGCTGCGTCGTCTACGTGGCGGATCTTGCTTGACTTGAGATGGGGCTATTTGTTTAGACTGGAACTAGCAGAGCTACTACTAAATATTCATGATTGAGTGTTAATATTATGGGCGATCTGATTTTTTCTGGACATAATAGAACTTATGATGATTTCAAAAAACAGCTTACTCCAACATTAAAACCACTTTTTGATTTACTAAGAGATTATTGTTTTTCTTTTGGAAAAAATATAATTGAAGATGTGCGTATGCATAGAGTGGTATTTTGCAAGTCTATAACGTTTAGGTTCTTTGCAGATATGGAACCGCAACAAGAGTCTATTTTAATAAAAATAAGAAGAGATAGAAAAGAACCTCAAAAAGATGTACTGATAAAACCGGGTCAAGATCTTAGCGAAATAAAAAATCTTCTTTTGGACGCTTATAATACAATACATTAGTACAAAATATCAAATTTTGAAAATTCGCCTTTGTATTTTTCACTGATGATTTGTACATCTTCAACTATAGCATTTGTAGGTCCCCTATGACTCCATTCTACAATCTCACTGACATCTACATCTTGGCCTTCTAGTATTGTCTCAACTCTACCATCCTTGCGATTTCGTACCCAGCCTGTAACATTTTTCTTTTCTGCCATAGTTTTAGTTGTTTGCCTAAAAAAAACCCCTTGAACTTTGCCTTTCACAAAAATATGTACACGTTGATTTGCCACGTAAAGATTCTTGTTTCAGTACTAATTAGTCTTGAGTGTAAAAATATTTTAAGATGAACTGCTGTCTTGTCTCTCTTTAATTCTTGCACGTCCAGTCTTTCTGGCTGCAATGCTACCGACTTTCCTTCCAGGAGGTGCATTTCTTGAAACAGTTGAGCTTCTACCTACATGTTGATGTCTGCCACCACCATGTGGGTGCACGTATACAGCTTGTGCGACGCCTCTGACAATTGGATATTTCTGTCCTTTAGATCGCTTTCTACGCCATGCATTACCTGCTCGCATGAATGGTCTATCACCTGCACCCCCGCCAGCAAGAGTTCCAATCATTGCCCTATTCTGAGGATTTAGAGTAGTGAATTTTCCTGATGGTAGTTTTATTGTAACACCTTCTGAGCTATGTGAAAAGACGGTTGCGGATGTGCCTGCTGACTTTACAATTGTTCCGCCATCACCAAAGTGTTTTTCGATATTACTAACAATTGTTCCGTCAGGAATATTTTGAATGCTAATTACATTTCCTAGAGAAATTCCAGATTTTAATCCAAACTGGATCTTTGAACCAATTTTTGTACCAAGAATTGCAGGAATATATGAAGATGAACCATCATCGAATCTGACTTTAGCAAGAGGCGCATCACGACCTCTCTCATGAACTAGATCTACGACTTGGCCTTCTCGTTGCTCGGAAAGTCCAAATCTTGGGTATTTTGCGGGCAATAACTTACCAGTAGTCGCTGCACGAAATTGCATTCCACCTCGGCCACGTCTTCTAACTAGAGGTCTTTTACCCAATGTAGAAAATGTTGCTCTCTCTTGTAGATTTTAAGCTTTGGATCTTGTATGTAATGAATCAAAGACGACAAAGGTATAAAAATTAGTTTAGGGCTGTTTAATTTGTGAGCCAGAATACACTTTCCCTTAAAGTACTCGAGGCATATACGCGCGATGTTGGTAGAGGAGTAGCTCGAATTGATTATGATTCTATGGACTCACTAAGTGCTTCAACTGGTGATGTTATTGAAATTAAAGGTAAACGTAGAACTGTTGCAAAGTGTTTACCACTTTATCCTTCTGATGAAGGGAAGGGAATAATTCGAGTTGATGGACTTGTAAGAAATAATGCTGGAATAGCTATTGGTGATACCGTAGCAGTTCGAAAAATAAAAGCAGTTGCCGCTGAAAAAGTAGTTGTTGCACCATTAGAAGCAATTCCACCAATAGATGAAAGATATCTTGCTGATGCTTTAGAAAGTGTTCCTTTGATTAAAGGAGATAATGTGATGGTACCATATTTTGGTGGAAGATTAACTTTTCAAGTAATTGGGGTCACACCAGCGGCAGATGCTGTGCTTGTA
>DATEAJ010000101.1:0-7680 GCA_035288445.1 Nitrosopumilaceae archaeon | reverse complement strand
TATTCGATAAAAGACGTTGACAACGGTTCAATTCTAATTCTCACTACCAATGATTCTGAATTACTCGATGCCATACAGCAATTCATGAACTTTCAATCAAGTCAGCACATGGGTCATTAAGCAAGAATAGAACTAAACTAGTGGGGGGTATGACAATAGTCTCCCATTTGACTATAAATGAAAGTTATATCTAAAACTATAATTGAAAATTAGTATTTGCTTTAAATCCTACAAAAAAATTTCTGTATTACTAGCAGTAGTACTATATTCCTGAAAAACTAGTCGTAGGTTTATTGTATAATCTTACTAGGATTACCCAAAAAATACTATGGATAGATTTGCGGTCAATCTGAATCTCTTACTTAGTGACCCATGTGTTGATTTGACTGAAAGTCCATGAACTGCTGTATTGCCTCAAGAAGTTCGGTATCATTAGTGGTTAAAATTAGAACAGAACCACCTCAATATCATTTATTGTGTATTGAATGAGATCCTTCTTAGCAGTCATAACTTGAGTGCCTGGAACAATCTGATTGTGGATGTAAAATGGTTTAGTGAAATTACCTTGAGAGAATTGATATTGAATGTCCTTTATGTGAGATTTTATCTCGTTTATGGTTTTTGTATCGTTCATATTCAGCGACACTACCATAATCTGACCACCTGTAGATGTAGCCATGAAGTGATGCATGATCTTAGTTTGATTAAACCCCATTGCGATGTTCCCACGTTCTAACATTGCTGTTTGGTTGAAACCTGTTGTAACACTAGATTGTGTCTGGTTAACCGGAGGGATGCTTGGAGTAAGTTGACTAGCGTATAAACTAGTTATCACAATAACTACAATCGCCATTCCTATAATCACCAAAATTTTCAAATTCATAATAGTATAATCATTTTCTTCATTTAAATAAAGAATTATAGTGATGTTCTATTTTCCTATATAAAAAAAGATAATTTAATTCAAAAAAATCAGAATGTCAGCAATTTGTCAGATTCTACAACCAATTTAATAAAATTCCAATTACCAGCATTTTATTTTATTGATTATCAAAAATGAATTTCAGGACTCTACTCAAATATTGAATAATACTTGAAATCATTGTACCAAATTGAATAATGATCCTTCAAAAACTCCTGTCAAGAATTTAATGACAAAAGATGTAGTGATGATGCCTGCAGAGCATACCGTAAAAGATGCTGCCAAAGTAATGGACATGGAAGGAGTCGGGTCTCTGATAATTATGAAAAATAACGAGCCTGCTGGAATTATGACTGAAAGGGATTTTGCCACAAAGGTTGTAGCCCATGAATGTCCAGCATCTACTGACATTTCAAAAGTTATGACCTCACCGGTGGTGTATATGGGACCAGAGGAATCAGTGTTAAAGGCTTCAGAAATTATGCTTGAAAAAAAGATACGAAAGATTCCAATATATGATTCTGGAAAAATATTAGGTATTATTACGGCAACTGACCTGGTACGTTTTTTTAGATTCTCAGCAACACAAGAGATCAAAGGGAGATGTCCTCTACACACCGATGAGCAATTAGTTAAAACTGAATTAACAGATGGAACAAAAAGACTCTACTGCTCTAAATGTGAAAGGTTTTTTGCGTTAGATGAATAGTCTTGGCAAAAATGCTTAAAACCAGAATGTCTTGCCGTTTCTCATTACCGATATGTGAGAAAAACTTTGGTTCTCAAGGGCACCATGCCAATGTAGTTTTCCTGCAGGAACTATTACGGCTTCATTCTCACTTATCTCCATTGAACTTTCTATTTTGAGATTTGCCTGTTTTTCATTACTAATATCAATACCTGAATAAACAACTACGCGACCTTTGCCCTTTTGACCAATTATAATCTGGTCAGAGTCATGAAGATGTAATTTTGATCGTGCACCCTTTTCAAATTTTATATAATATACTTTGAGTTCTTCAGTTGAAAGATTTTTAGAGATTCGATTAAGTTGGATTCTACCTATTTTTTTACCAGTTGTATCCTCCTTTAAATTTTTAACAATGTTTAGTTTCTTTATCTTATCCATCTTCTTACATTGCCTAATTTACAAATCCAAAATATTGGTACTCTGTCAGCTCATCAGAGAGTAATTCTAGACAGATATCCCATGGGCTAATCACCTGATCCTTGTAGAACACATATGGATGAAACATGCCGTACATAAGCTTGGCAACCTCTGGAATTGTCAAATCCTCTGAGACTACCTTGGCATCAGCAAGCTTGAATGGGCTTTCAAATTTCATCTCTAAAAAGTTATCCACATTTCGAAGATAATCCAAATCTCGAGCTATTTGCTGTATTAATATTCTGTCACTGACAAAGGAAGGCGTATTTTTGAATACAAGTTTTCTGGTTTTATTTTCTAACATTGACTCCATTATGTTTTTGATAGAATCATCAAAATTGAAGGTCACAATATTCTTTTTTGGCATGTTCGAGATTCTCATATCGGTTCTGCAACCCATTGCAACCTCGAGGAGTTTTCTTGCTGATATTGCAGAATATCCTTGCCAATAATTAGGAATCATTGAAAATGCTCTTCGTGTTTTTATCCATCTATTTAGTAATTCTTTTAGCGTTGTTGTTTCAGAAACATTAACTAGGTTCAAATTCATAATGTCAGCTACTCGAGTACTATCAAAAAAATCAGAGGATGGATTTTTCAGTACTCCTTCGATAATCTCTTTTCCTCCAATCTGACCAATTGGATTGTGATTTTTATCAGTGACTACCAAAGAATCTGTAAATGATTCCAAATGATGAACTAGCATAGAAGCTGCCACCCAGACCTTGTTTTCAGATATTATACTAACACATGGTGTGGATGTCAGAGAATATGGTAGTAAATCTACTAGTATGCGTTCATTTACAGCGACATTTTTTGACATCAATGTTTCTCATGGATTGGATGACGAGTTCCATCAGGATGTATGCATTTGCCTCCTTCATGTTTGTGCTTGCTTTTGTCACCCTTACAATGGTCATCATTACAATTACATTTTTCTTGACTCATGGAAACACCATTCTTTTTTAGATATAAGAATCTGATCATTATTATTAACCTAGATTTTCAGTTTTGATATTTTTGGTTAGAACACTTGGAAAATACTATTAGGTTTTCTTGCGCAAACTACAACAAATGACCCTTCACCGTAACCTTGTTTCACAGGCTCAGCTTTTTTTATATCCTCCAAGCTCTTGTATATGGTCTGCGCAAAAGTCAGATTCACAAAACCGTTTCTTGACAAGAATTCCACAACTTCATCAACTCCATAGAATTTAGCACTGGCATAAAATGGACTTGTCTCCCTCTTTTCATTGTATAGTCTTCCTAACGTACTATTTCTGTCAATAAATCCAATTACTATTGATCCACCCGGTTTCAACACTCTGAATGCTTCTTTCAGGGAAGCAGCAAGATCCACAAAGAAGCATATCGTAGTAACAATAAAGATGAGATCAAAACTATTATCCGCATATGGCAATACCTCCCCAACTCCTTGCACAGCTTCGATTCCCCTTGCTCTTGCAAGTTTCAGTGCATTTCTAGCAGGATCTATCCCGTATTGTACACCAAATGGTTGCGAGAACCTACCTGTACCTACTCCTATCTCGAGACCTCGTTTAAACTGAGGAAGAATGAAACGTATTGCCGCTAATTCAGATTGGTAGACTGCCTTGTGATCTTCAAACCATTTTTCATATCTAGATGTGTACACTTCGAAGGGTTCTATCTTCGGAGAGAACGCAGTCCTTTCGTCCATATCAGGAGTGTAGATATCTATCATGATATTTGGAGTATTTCAAGCACTAATGTTATTTAAAAAATGTTGTAAGAGTTTAGATTAAACAGTGGCTAATCATAGTAAGGTTATCCATACATAATTAATTACCAAATGACCAAGCTGAATAATACTTGGGCGTAATTTCCAAAATTGCTTCGTTTCCTTCCTTTATTTGGCTGATTATGAATTTGCCAATGTCATTTTCTAAACTGCCCATGTACTTTAAAATTATTTTTTCAGCAATATTGAGGTTAGAGTCAATAGATTCTAGAAGCCTAACCGTTGCTTTTCCTTTTACTCCCTTGTAGGGCATATTTTCGTCATCAATGGAATAGTAAATTAGATTATTTTTCAAAGCATTTTGTGCTTTTTTCGATTTTTTTGGTGTTGCTACATACAGCTTTTCATTTTCAAAGATGTACCAAACAGGATGAATTGCAGGTTCTCCCTTTGAGTCAATCGTTGCAAGTTGAAGATTTAGCTTTGAGTTAACAAGAAAATCCCTTACTCTTTGTTCTGATAATTGTGGACCAAAGCCAGGTATTGCATTAATAATTTTCATACTAAACGTTAGAGAATCCAGCTTAAAACAATTTGTCTATAATCCTGTAGAGATTATACAAAAATGGATTCGATGGTAGCTCACTAAACCACTTTGAGATTTGATATTGTCATTAGAAAGTTTAATCAGATTTGTATACCCTAAACCCCCTGACTTCGAGTCGCTCTGCCTGAATTAACTGATAATTTCTACTATATCCTTTTTAATTATTCATCGAAATTAAAATCGTGACTAGTTCACGAACAATTACCACCCCTGTAAACCGTAAAACTGCTGATGTTTTTGATGCGATTTTAGACTGGCCAAAAAAAATGATGCCAGATGCTACCAAAGACGATGATGGTTGGTGGTCATTTACAACTCCAAGCGGACATGTTAAACTGAAATTAAACCCAAACAGGCAACTAGGCATATTAGATCACCAATTTGTGGAAGAGTCAATCAAATGGGATGTTATAATGAGAGTAGTTCGTAGTGGAGATTACGCCGAGATTATCATTACCCTTTTCAAACCAAAACAGTCTAGCGACCAATTATTTAACCAACACATGAAAGAAATAGAAAAATTAATGGAAAACATGAAACTGATCATAGAACAAACCTAGAAACGGTTATGTTGAAAATCTTAAAAACATCATTGATATTTTCTAAAATGAACATAGTAATCGTTAAACTGATTATTTTCGTACCTTGAATTATAGCAAATGGATAAGACGGACATAAAGATTTTATCGGCTCTACTAAATGATTGTAGAATGTCTAACAACAAAATATCTCAAATGGTAGGGATTTCAAGTGCAGCCGTAGCAACCAGAATTGAAAAAATGCTTCAAAGCAAGATAATTAAGAAATTTTCATTGAGTATAGAGCCATTAGTTTTTGGTCACAACATTGTGTATTTTGTAACGGTGGGTCAAGACTGGAAGAGTATACTAAAAAAGTTGGAACTAATAGGTAAGCCATATTTCGTAGTTCCTTGCATTGGTGGCTTGACTATCTGTAGTATTTTAACCAATGAGAATATCTCCAAAGTAACAACGATTGCAAAAAAATTGTTAGCTGATATAAGAATCCTCAATATTTTTGAGGCCCCAAGTTTTGATATTAACCAAGTTCTCACAAAAACAGATTTAAAAATTCTACAAATTCTTCTAGAAGAACCAAGAGCACAAATTGATTACTTGGCAGAAAAAACAGGTTATTCTACAAAAACGGTTTCACGCTCGTTAGAAAAACTACGAAATAATGACATTATCCATTTTACTTTAGACTATGATCCAAGCAAACTAAAAAATTTCATATCCTTTGCTGTATTGGTGTATTCAAAAAACGATGTTAAAAAAACTGCAATAAATGTCGAAAACAAACTCGGGAACTGGTATTTGCAAAAGCCGTGGCTATCAAAAAGCCAATTCGTTTTGTTCTTTTACAGTGACAATATATACAAACTTGATGAAATTACAGATATCATAAGAAACACTGATGGTGTAGAAGCCACAGATTTGTTTATTCCAAAATCTGCATCATTTCCACAAGAATGGGTACGCAAGGGAATTGAAAATACTTTGAAATCACCAAAATTGCATATTAGTAATTGATTCTTTGTCTTACAGAACCTTGCGGTTTGGATTTAATATAATTAAAAAGTTTTATTAGAATAATTTTAATGACAAATTTTCAGTCAATGTCAGGTTTTTGTGTGGGACTCTCTTTTTTTATTGATTGTCAACAAACTCATCAGTAGCTGTGGATAATCATAGTAAGATTATACAAAATAATCTTGTACAGTTACCCATTATTTAGGCCAGGTGTATTTCACTTCAGATAATCATTATTGAAAATTGTATATGAGATTATATGTAACATAAAACTGGAATTGGTATGGTAAGTCAGGCCATATTAATTGGAATCGCAGTAAGCGTATTTTTCGCTGGACTTGGAGTCGGTTATGCAGTATTCCAATCTTACAACCAGCCGAATTTTGCAATGATGACGCCACAACAGATGCAGCAAATGATGAACAACCCGCAGATGATGACACAATGGCATCAAACCATGATGAATAATCCACAAGCTATGAACAGCTGGATGAATACTATGATGCAAAATCCTCAAGTCATGCAATCTATGATGAATCAAATGATGCAGAACCCACAATTTGGCCAGTGGATGATGGGACCAATGATGCAAAACCCACAGATGATGAGTCCATGGATGGGCAATATGATGAACGATCCTCAATTTCGAGAGCAAATGTACTCTCAGATGATGCAGAATAATCAATTCATGCAAGGAATGATGGGAAACCAGCAGTTCCAAAATCAATGGATGGGTCCATGGATGATGCAAAACAATTCCACGTGGGGTGGAATGATGGGCGGCCCTATGATGGGAAACTATCCATAAAAAAATAAACTCATAGAATGATCCCTTTTTCATAATTCAATCGAATTAAATTAGTAGTTCAAATCTTTCAAGTTCCTAACTGGATACTCTTCTATAGATTACCCGTCCCTTGTTACCTTATCTTTTAAATCATTTCGAGCGTCCTTAATGATTGACCAAGATGATTGGAGAAAGAGTATCGCAATCACGCCAGCGGCTACGAGGTCAGGCCATGGTGTGTCTGTCCAAAAGATGAGACCGGCGGCAATTATCACCAAAAGATTACCAAGTGCATCATTGCGGCTAAAGAGCCATACCGCACGGACATTGACATCGCCTTTTCGATGCGGAAGTAATACGATAGCCGCAATAATATTTATCACAAGTGCGATAAAGCCAAGCATGCTCATTAATTCAGCTTCTGGTGTATGCAGAACTAGTGTGCGATATGCCGTGTTAGCCAGTACTGCTATCCCCATTGCACCAAGAAATATCCCTTGGATAAGAGCTGAACGAGCGCGCCATTTAAGACCCCACCCTATTGCGAGTAATCCCAAGAACGTGATTGACCCGTCACCTAGAAAATCAAGTGCATCGGCTTTGAGTGCTTGGGAATCAGCCAAGAATCCACCAATCATCTCGACGAGTCCATAACCTGCATTGAGCAAAACGACTATCCATAATGCCCTGCGATACGCTGGTGTGATATGGGAAAGGTTTTTTGGCAAATCGTCATCTATTGGCATTAAATCTCCCTCTTATGGTGTGGCATACCTGGTTGATAATCCTAGTAAGATTACCCAGATAATCTCCTTCGTAAACTTATGTCTTAGCGTACATACAATCCTAGGAGTTTTCTCCTTTTTGTGTGACCTCTGTACACACAAAAGAGGCATCCCAGTTTCTCTTAGTTTCTCCGAGCA
>DATEAJ010000100.1:0-11335 GCA_035288445.1 Nitrosopumilaceae archaeon | reverse complement strand
AGAGGTTCCATCGTCTGAGGATCTCATGAGAATAAAGAATCTTGTCTACAAGATGGTGCCTGCTATTAGAGAGAACATCTTCAAGTAATCTAAAAATACGCATCTAGTCCAGTCTTGTCTCCGGACTGTCTTTCCAAGATTTTGGACATTTTTTCCCCCATGTTCTTTGCTGCAGTGACTTTTCGCTTTCCAATCCAATAATATGTTTCATCTGAGGTGTCTTTTGCAATTAAAACTACCAATCTTCCCAAAGACTTGCGCCCGGTACGACCTTTTCTTTGAATATATCTAATCGAACTTGGAACATTGTCAAAAAATACAACAAGGTTGACCTCGGAAATATCTAATCCCTCTTCGCCAACGCGTGTTGCAATTAAAACTTTGTACACTCCATCACGAAATTTTTGCACTGTTTCTATCTGTTTTTTTTGTTTCAAACCTGTCTCTCCGGCTTTACCAATTAAAAATCCTGCAGCAATTCCCATCTCGATAAGTTTTTGGTAAATTATTTCAACAGAGTCTCTGTAACTTGTAAAGACAAGTGCCTTTCCAGAAATTGGTCCTAAAATTTCTTTTAATTTTAAAATTTTAGAATGTTCAATTCCTTTTGCCTGAGCTGCTTTTGCTAGTCTTACTGCCTTGGCAAAGTTTAGGTCATTCTCGAAAAGATCTCTTATTCCGACACCTTTTTTTTCCTGGGTACGTTGGCAGAATCGTAAAAACGATGTAACCCCGTGCGATTCAAAAACATTTAGTGCGTGTGTAATTCTTATCGCAGTAAAAAGCGGTTTGGCAGCACGTCTGTTTTGTCTTATGACAAACTCACGTACTCGCAAAAGCTGTGAGAGTGATTTGTTCTCTGAGAGATTAAGACCTAGCCTTTTTAGTTCTTGATATCTTGAATCCAAGGCAGCCTTTAGATATGATTGAACCTCTTTCATCTCAGGGGGGAGCTCAACTGTAATCCATTGTGTCTCAGTCTGTTGTACGTATGGTTTTACATCCGGACTCTCTTCTGTTCTTTGTGCTATGCTTGAAATTCTTAAAGTTTGTAGTATTTCAGTTGCCTTGTCCTTCTCGCTTGGAAGTGTGGCAGTCATTCCAACTATTCTTACGTTTGTATTTCTAAATCGCTCAGATATGCCTGAATATGCATAATCCCCAATGGTTCTGTGAGCTTCATCAATTATTAACAAACTAAATTGATCTGGGGATACTATTTGTCTGTCAAGATCATTTTTTGTAATTTCTGGGGTGGCACAAATGACACTGTTTATCCAAAGTTTCTTTCTCTTGACTAGAAGATCTTCTCCTGTTATCAGAACAACATCGTCAATTTTTAGATTATTTTTTAAAAACTCATAATGTTGGTGTGCCAAAACTCTGGTTGGAGCAAGAAATAAAACTCCACCTTCTCTTTTTGACAAAAAATCGGCAATTACTTGCAATGCCACAGTAGTTTTGCCAAGACCTGTTGGAAGAACCACTAGGCAGTTTTCTCTTATTGCTTGATTTGCTAAATTTATTTGGTATTCCCTGTATTCGATAGAATCTTTTTTGATCAACTTGTGTTCTATGTATTGAGAAACCACGCAACAATCTTCATTTAGACAAGTAAAAAGTTTCTTTCAAATCTTATATTGAACCAAATATCACTTGTGTGGTGTATGACGTTTGAGCGCCCCACATGGGATGAATACTTTATGTTACAAGCAGAGTTGGCTAAGCTTCGTTCCAATTGCATCACAAGACAAGTAGGTGCTGTAATAGTTCGTGATCATAGACAGATTGCTACTGGCTATAACGGCACTCCACCTGGGGTGAAAAATTGCTTTGAGGGAGGATGCAAAAGATGCCTTTTGAGGGCAGAAGGAAAGATTGCCTCAGGAGAGGGGCTTGATAGGTGTATTTGTAACCATGCTGAGGCAAATGCAATAATGCACTGTGCTATTTTGGGCGTGGGCTCTGGTACAAAAGACACAACGCTTTACACCACTTTTGTAACCTGTCTTGAATGCAGCAAGATGGCAATTACTATAGGAATAAAACGCATTGTTTGTCTTGGGTCATACCCTGAGACAGATTTTGATTTACTAAAAGAGGCTGGGCTTGAAGTAGTTGTTCTAGACAAAAAAATAATTCAACGTTGGATACGTGTTTTACTTGAGGATCCAAAAGCAACTTTGATTCCAAAATAAGGTGGATTTATGCAACAAAACATCTTGGGCGCAGTTGACGAAGTAACCACATCAATGCCTCCTGCGTTACTTGTTTCTGCAACATATGACAGCCAGAAAAAAGCGGCAGTTCTAAAGTTCTACGAACCCGTTTCACAAAAAATTCTTTTGTGGACAGACAACACAGGTCACAAGCCGTACTGCTACTCTAAACTTGATCCAGAAGAATTGAAATTCTTATCAGAAAGAAAAGATGTCTTGAGACTAGAAAAAACAGAAAAACAAGACTTGCTAAAAGACAGAACTATTCACGTGACAAAAATTGTTGTTGCAGATCCGCTTGCTATTGGAGGAACACAGACTGACAAGAGCATACGAAATATAATAGAAACTTGGGAATCAGATATCAAATATTATGAAAATTATCTCTATGATCGTTTACTCATTGTTGGTAAATACTACAAAATAGTAGATGGCAAGCTGGAATCATTTAGTTATGATATTCCAGACGAAGTACAGCTTGCTCTAAAAGGCCTGCTGTGGGACAAAGTGACAAACAAAGGAATCATTGACTCTAAAGAATTTCAAAACCATATTTCTGAGTGGGCACACCTCTTAAACCAACCAATTCCAAAGATCAAAAGAATAAGTTTTGACATTGAGGTAGAATCAGAAGTAGGCAGAATCCCTGACCCAAAAGTAGCAGACAAGAAAATAACTGCCATGGGATTTGCAGGAAGCGATGGCCTAAAACAAGTCTTTGTTTTAAAGAAAAAAGACAAAGAGATAGGCACAAACGAGATTGCACCAGATATCAAAGTTACATTTTATGAAGAAGACCAAGAAAAACAGATGATAAAAGACGGATTAAAACTACTGACAGACTATCCCTTTGTAATTACATACAACGGAGATGAATTTGACATGCCATATGTATACAACAGAGCTGAAAGACTAGGCATTGAATCAAAAGAAATTCCGCTTATCATGATGCGAGACTCTGCAACACTAAAGCATGGGGTCCATCTTGATTTGTATAGAACTTTTTCAAATCGCTCTTTCCAAATTTACGCATTTAGTCACAAGTATACTGATTTTTCTTTAAACAGCGTATCTGAAGGATTACTAAACGAATCCAAATTAGATTATGACGGCGAGCTTGATGATCTCTCTTTGTATGAGCTTGCAAATTATTGCTACAACGATGCAAAACTTACATACAATCTGACAAGCTTTAACAACGATCTGTTAATGGATCTGCTTGTTGTAATTACGCGCATTGGAAGAATGCCAATCGATGACATATCAAGAATGGGTGTGTCACAATGGATTCGAAGTTTGTTTTATTTTGAACACAGAAAACACAACGCATTGATACCGCGAAGAGATGAACTTGATCTAAAGTCAACTGCAGTAACTACTGATGCCATAATTAAAGACAAAAAATATCGTGGAGGGTTAGTGATAGAGCCACAAGAAGGAATTCATTTTAATGTTGTAGTAATGGACTTTGCAAGTCTGTATCCTAGTATTATAAAAGTACGAAACCTTTCATATGAGACAGTTCGATGTCCACATGAGATATGTAAGAAAAATACAATCCCTGAGACTAGCCACTGGGTGTGTACTCTAAAAAATGGCCTTACAGCACTCTTGATTGGTTCATTGAGGGACCTGAGAGTAAATTATTACAAAAACCTCTCAAAGAATCAGGCTCTAAGCGAAGACCAAAGGCAACTTTACACTGTAGTTAGCCAAGCACTCAAAGTCATACTAAATGCAAGCTATGGTGTAATGGGCGCTGAAATCTTTCCCCTTTATTGTTTACCTGTGGCAGAAGCAACAACTGCTGTTGGCAGATATACAATTTTAGAAACAATAGAAAAATGCAAAGCTGGTGGAATCGACGTTTTGTATGGAGACAGTGTACTTCCAGACACACCAATTATAATTCGCAGAAAAAATGAAGCCATAGACATAGTACCAATAGAATCATTGATGCCAAAAACTGTAACTGGTTTAAGATATGATAAATTTGGAGATGTAGATGTATTAACAGAAAATGGATTTACCAAGATAAAATACATCTACAGACACAAGATAAAGAAAAGAGGCTATAGAATTCTTACTAGAAAAGGATTCGTAGAATGTACAAATGACCATAGTTTAGTTATAGATGGAAAGGAAGTAAAACCTTCAGATCTAAAGATAGGAGACAAAATTAGTCTAGTTCCATTCAAAGCAGAATCCAGTGTTAATGTAAATCCCGATTTGGGATGGTTGTTTGGATTTTTTATTGCCGAAGGTACGTGTGGTGTATATGTTTATGAAAAAAATAAAAAACATTCATGGAGAATCGTAAATCAAGACAAAAAACTATTACAAAAAGCACAGAAAATTATTCAGGAACACTTGGCTCTAGATACAACCATGACAGACATACGTAAAAGCTCATCTACATACGCACTTGTACCTAAAGGCAATCATAAATTATTCGTAGATTATTTTAGATCTTTTTGTTATCGAGGTGAGGAAAAATGTATTCCGCAAACGATACTAAATGCAAATGTTGCAACAAAAAAGGCATTCATTAATGGAATTCTAGATGGTGACGGGCATACAGACGTAAATGGATTGACAATACTTGATCAAATACACAAAACAGTAATGGCAGGCGTCATAACAATACTTGAACAGCTTGGATTAGAATACTCGTTGCAAATAAGAAAAGATAAGCTAAACGTTTGTAGACTACGAATAATCAAAGACTCAAAAGACGCACGAATAAAACAATTAAATGTTATCAAAAAAATTGAAACATTTGATATAAACGGATACGTATATGATTTGGAAACAAAAAACCATCATTTTTGTGGAGGGTTAGGTAATGTTTTGTTACATAACACAGATTCCATATTTTTAAAAGGACCAACAAAAGAACAAATCCAAATTGTAATTGATTGGGCAAAAAAAGAGTTTGGCGTAGATTTAGATCTTGATAAAGAATATCGATATGTCGTACTTAGTACAAGAAAGAAAAACTATCTGGGTGTTAAAAATGATGGAAAAGTAGATGTCAAGGGACTGACAGGAAAAAAATCACACACGCCACCATTTATCAAAAAGCTCTTTTATGAAATACTTGAAATCTTGTCAAAGGTGCAAACTGTAAAGGATTTCATGGAATCAAAAGAGAAGATTGGTAACATGATCTCACTGTGTGCAAAAAAACTAAAAGCTAAAGAGATTCCGCTTTCTGACCTTACATTTAATGTAATGATAAGTAAGGCCCCTTCAGAATATGTGAAAACTATTCCACAACACATACGGGCAGCCAAACTTTTAGAATCTATAAGAGAAATAAAAAAAGGCGATATCATCTCTTATGTTAAGATAATAAACAAGCCTGGCGTTAAACCAGTAGAAATGGCAAGACCGGATGAAATTGATTCTGCAAAATACATGGAGTTTATGGAAAGCACATTTGACCAGATCTTATCCTCGATGGATCTTGACTTTAGTGCTCTAATTGGGGCGCCAAAACAGACAGGATTGGACCAGTTCTTTTGGAACTAGGTATAAAATTATGCACTTTTAGGTGCAATTAGGTCAGGCTAATATTACCATAATTTATAACTGGATCTTGTAATTTTTATAAATATGCGAATAGATTCATGTAGGACATGTGGGGTAGGTATGAAAGAATTTCAAACATGCCTCATATGTAGAGCAGTGTCAAGATTTGTCTGCCCAAAGTGTGGCAAGACTAGCGATGAGCAGATTCATCCACAATGCAGTCTACTAAACAAATCCACAGTTGCAAACTAGCATTTTCTAAATTTTCAAATAAATATCTATATGAAGGTAGGGGTTCCTTTAAAGAAAAATGAGTTTTCTTGATTTATACATGACACAAAATCCGCTGATTGTCAATCCAAATGAAAATGCTGATGTTTCCGCCATTGTCTACGGGATACCTTTTGACTCTACACATTCTTTTAGACCAGGTACCAGATTTGGTCCAGACGCTATACGACTAGCATTTAACAACATTGAGATATTTTCAAACAGATTTAACATAGATCTGGAAGATGTCAATATAGAAGATCTTGGAAATACCCGTCATACTGTTGTAGCATCTGAAATGATAGATATGGTTGGTAAGATAACAAGTGAGCTTATCACAAGAGATAAACAGTTATTCGTACTTGGTGGAGAGCACTCTTTAGCATGTGGAAGTTACATGAGCTTTCCAAAAGATACTGGATACATTGTCTTTGATGCACATTATGATCTAAGAGATGAATACGCTGATACCAAGCAAAGTCATGCAGCGTATCTGAGAAGAATTATAGAAAAACGTGGTGCTGAAAATACTATCCATGTTGGTGCACGTTCATATGCAAAAGAAGAACTAGAGTTCAAACTAGAACATCATATCAAAACAATTACTGACAAAGACGTACGTGATGGCAATTGTCCAAAACTAGTAAAAGACGCAATCTCTACGTTTGATAGAATATATCTTAGTATAGATTTGGATGTATTGGACACAGCATTTGCTCCTGGAATAGGAAACCCCGAAGCCTTGGGTATAACATCACGTGAATTATTTGACATGATATATGCAATGGAAGAAAAACCAATTCGCTGTATGGATATAGTAGAGCTATGTCCTCCATATGATAATGGCGCTACTGCTTCAGTAGCTGCAAAACTAATGGCTGAGGTAATTGCGATGAGTATGAAACACTAAGAAATTGCTTTAAACAAGAATAACAAATAACACATATATCCTCTGAAATAAAGAATTTCATAGAGAAAGGAAAAGCTCTACTCGAAGATGGAAATTATGAAGGGGCGTTAAAATTTTTTGAAAAAGCTTTAGAGCTTGATCCAAATGATCACAGAATCTGGAATCAGAAAGGAATAGCATTACGTAGCATGGGAAGATATAATGAAGCAATAGAGTGTTTTAATAAATCACTTGAACTTGTACCAAAAGACTTGGACGCATCGTAAATTCTAAACCATTATCTGTGGTCGTTTTGAAAGACTTCTATCCATATTTAATTTCATCAAGGGTTTGCCTTTGGTCTGTTCTTTTATTTCCTTGATTAGATCATCAATTGATAATTCCTTTACACTTCCTGATTTTCTGTCTCGTATGCTGAATTTTTCTGCGCTGACTTCTTTTTCTCCAATCACTAGTATGTATGGAATCCAGTCAGTTTCTGCATCACGAATACTTTTTCCTACGGTTTCATTTCTGTCATCCACATCTACTCTAATGTCAAAACCAGTTATTCTTTCTGCAAGTTTTTGACAATATTCCAGATATTCTGGCTTTACTGGTATGACACGAACTTGGCTTGGTGCAAGCCATAGTGGGAATTGTGGTTTTCTGCCTTCTCTTATATCCTTTGCAGCCTTTTCAAGAAGAACATAGATTACTCTTTCAATTGCGCCACTAGGTGAGTTGTGTAATATTATGGGGTTTTGTGGTTTGTTGTTTTCATCGATATATTCAATGTTGTATCTCTTGCCATTTTCTACATCGATTTGATCTGTGGATAGAGCTGATGCCTTTCCAAGGTTATCTACAAAATTAAACTCCCACTTTAGAACAAAATAAAAAAATCTTTCTTTCCACATCTCGACAAGTACGGGCCTTCCATTTTTTTTGACTGTTTCTTCAATCAAAGATTTATTTTCATCGTAAAATTCTTCTGTGAATCTTATTGCCATTTCATAATCTGATTCGTCAATTCCAAGTCCTTTGATCACTTCTCTTGAAAGATCAAATCTCTTACGAAACTCTTCTTTTGCTTGTTCCATGTCTTTACACATTGCATGGCAGTCTGGCATGGTAAAAGCACGCAATCTTCTTAGACCTACAAGCTCTCCAGATTGTTCCTTTCTGAAACTATATCTTGTTAGCTCGTAGAGCTTTAGTGGCAAGTTCTTGTAAGACAGCTGAAAATCTTTTGCCATTAGAAATTGCCCAAAACAAGCTGCAAATCTCAAAAAGAGTTGTTTTCCTTCAGAATCGATATTGTATTGTCTTGCTGGGAATCTGTGAAAGTAACTCTCCATGCTTGGATGATGTGAGTCGTACATTATTGGAGTCTCTACTTCTAGTCCTCCATAATCCATGATTTTATCTGAAACATATCTCTCAATTAGTGATTTTATAAGACGCCCGTTTGGGTAAAATCTCATATTGCCAGAATCAGACGCAGGTTCATAGTCTGCAATTGCCATTTTTTTCATCAATTTCACATGCGGTGGAGGTTCGTCAACGGATCTTTTCTTTGCAGCCTCATATTTTGCCAAGACTTCGAGGTTTTGGTGTTTTGCAAAATTAAACTCGCTTACTTTGCTCATCTTTCCATCCGTAGACATGATGTACCAAAACGATTCAATTTTTGATTCTGCTTTTACTGCATCCGAGGTGGTTTCATCTTTTTCTCCAGCTGTTATGGTTTTAGAGTTCTCAGCTAGTGGGTGTCCTTTAACTTGGATTTTGTATGACTTTGTCCATCCAAATGGAGCTCTGGATACTTCAAGTTCTTTTGCAAGAGATTCCATCTCTTTTAAAACAGAAAGTGCAGTACTAGGGGATGCAAGTTTTGAGCTAAGATGTGCATAAGGATACAAAAGCAGCCTGTTGCAGCCTACTTTTTTCATGGACTCAGAAATTTCTGACATTGCCTTTTTTGCAACGCTAGAATTGTCTCCTTCTTCAACTGCGATAAATGCAACAACAACTTCTTCAAGTTTTTTTGTAATAGGTTCGATTTCTTCAGCGGATTTTATCTCTTTTTTTACTGGAGTAAACTCTATGTTGTCACAATGAAGCTGGAGAATTCTCATATTTTGTTTGTGTTCCAGTTGTCGAATTAAATGTTATGGATAATTTTTATTCCAAAAATTCTGATTGACACAAAATTAGCAAGTATTATTTACCCCACATCTAAATTACCCGTACATGGACCATCATCATTTTAGGGGAAAACCTATTCCGCACATCAAGATGACGCCCGATATGGGAATTAATGATCTCGTAGAAATTTTTGCAAACACTGGTTATAATGCAAGACAGCTTGGTGAAGCTGCCAAACTATACTGTAAAATGATTGAAGATGATGCGACAATCTGTCTTGCTGTCTCTGGAGCGATGACTCCTGTGGGATTTGGGGGTCTGTTTAAAACTCTAATTGAGCGAGGTTTTGTAGACTGGATTATCTCAACAGGTGCTAACGTATATCATGAAGACCATTTTGCATGGGGTCTGCCAGTAAAACAAGGTCATTTTGATGTTGATGATATGATACTTTATAAAAAAGACATTGTCAGAATCAGGGACGTATTCATTAAAGGTTCCCTTACACTGATTGAACAAGACAGAATAATTGAGCAAATGGCAAGGGACAATTTTGATACTCCGTTTACTACTGCCGAATTTTCAAACATAATGGGAAGGTACTCCAAGAAAAGATCAAAACATCCTGAAAAAAGCTTTGTTGTTTCTGCATATGATTACGATGTGCCAATTTACATATCGACACTAAAGGATTCGTCATTGGCACTTGACTTGGTACGTCTCAGATTGAAAAATAAAATATTTAATCTGGATTTTGTTCGTGAAATAATAGAACAAGCTGCAATTGTTTATCATGCAAAAAAAACCGGGATAGTGGAACTTGGTGGAGGTGTTCCAAAAAACACCGCACAACAAACTGGTCCAACCTTAGATCAGATACTTAATTTTGGTCAAGGGGGACAAAATTATATCATACAAATAACTGATGCCAGACCTGATACTGGTGGATTATCTGGAGCAACTCTGCAAGAAGGCAAGAGCTGGGGTAAAATAAAAGATTCACATGAAGATGTCATAACTGTATATGCTGATGCTACAATTGCATTTCCAATCATGTGTCTTTATGCACTAAGCAATGAAAAACCACGCAAACCAAAACGACTATACAAAAAACTAGGTCAATACTACAAAAATCTAGAAGATCTTTATTTTAAGAAAAAACACTAGAACCTGTCAAACCTGGCTCTTTCTACATCTCTATCTTGTTTTGTTGCCTTTTTCCATTCTTTGTAGTGTTCTTTACATAAAGCTGTCTTTTTTGAACTGCTAGAAATACTAAGGCCAGCTCCTTCCACTTTTGAGGTAGTCAATGAACGGACTCCATCTTTATCACATCCATTGACATTACATTTTGCACCTTTTGCTATGATGCCCATGTTAGAAGTTAAACTCAATATTATATATACTTGCAAAATATCAGATGCGTTCTGTTTTTGTTTTGTAGTTCTCAATCTTGATAAAAAAATTTCAGAAATGTCATAGCACTAGAACACGTTATTAATGATATAAATTATTGAGGATTGGTTGTTATTAGATGCTTAATAATTTTAGAGAAAGTATGAAACCTACACTGCAAAAGATAGGCATAATATTTGCAGCAACTGGTTTATCAGCGAATTTTTGGACAGCAGTTGGCTTGGCGTTTGCTTTTGCATCTGCGATAGCATATGCTTGGCACTTTGAATATGCGTTTATAGTTGGAGGAATATTGCTTTTGGTTTCAGGATTCTTTGATGTTGTCGATGGTCAAGTGGCCCGGATTACAAAAAAGAGTTCAAAAAAGGGCGCTTTTTTAGATTCAGTCTTTGACAAGATTGCCGAAGTTGCAATATTTCTTGGTATTTTAATTGGTGGATATGCTGAAGGTTATGTTGTACTTTTAGCAATCACACTCTCGCTTCTTGTAAGTTATACACGTGCAAGGGCTGAATCGCTTGGTGTACAACTACAAGGTATAGGAATTGGAGAAAGAGCAGAAAGGTTACTTGTCATAGCAATAATTGGAATTGCGGGATTTCTAAATTATGCAGTAATTATAGTGGCAATAATTGCTGGTATTACTCTAGTTCAAAGAATTATTGCTACTGCTGGTAACATCAAAGAATGATTAACGCAGTCTGCCGTGATTTCGTCTCGAGTCTGCAGACCTAATCTTTAGTATGCCAAAGTGAATTGCACAAGAAATGCAATACCATTTTAGAACTGTTGGTGAAGCAATGTATGCTCCTTGCGCTCTAAGCTCTTTTGCCAGAGTGTGTTCAACTAGGTTTAA
>DATEAJ010000099.1:0-3544 GCA_035288445.1 Nitrosopumilaceae archaeon | reverse complement strand
TTTGCCAAGATTTGCACCTGTTGGTTCAATCTTTCTTCTTGCGGCTTCTGCCCGTACAGCATCACCCATAGTTATTTTATCAAATCCTTTTGATTTTAGGCCATCAGCTATCGTAGTTTTTCCAGCACCAGGCATTCCTGTAAGACAGACGATTAGTTTTTCCATGTGTGCCAAGTCTATTTCTAATCTATGAAGCTACCGGAAATCATATAAACACACACCCAAAAAATTTGTAATGCGAACTTTTGTTGCAGTAGAGATCAGTAACGAGTCCACATTAAATGCCATAGCAAAGTTACAATCAGATCTTAAAATTGAGGCAAAACCAGTTAGCAAGGAAAACATGCATTTTACATTACTTTTCTTGGGCGAGATATCAGATGAGATGGCTCCAAAAATAATGGAATCACTGAGTTCTGTTTCATTTAGTCCAATAGAAATGAATTTCGTCGATGTTGGTGCTTTCCCAAATCCAAAGTCCCCACATGTTGTGTGGATTGGTGTTGACAAGGATGCTGCAAAAAATCTTGTTGAGCTTGCTGTGCAAGTTGAAGAAAAGCTACGTCCCTTGGGATTTAGAAGTGACAAGCTATTCAAACCACATTTGACCATATTTAGAATCAAGAGCAGAATTAATGATATTTCTCAAGAGTTGAACAAGTTTAGAGCATTAGAGATTGGCCATGAGACTATTTCTGAGTTAAAGTTTAAGAAAAGTATCTTAACACCGACTGGGCCTATATACTCTGATTTACAGGTGGTAAAAGCAAGACAATGAAAGTTTTAGAACAAGCAAGGAAAATTTCCATTCCTATTGAAAAAGAACAAGAAAAGATAAAGAAAATTTCTGAACTGTCGATTCAATTAGTAAGACAACAAGCAGAAAGGTTTTCTGAAGTTACTGGTGTAGAGATTGGAGGATCTTATGCAAAGGGAACTTGGTTATCAGGAGAAGTAGATCTAGATATTTTTGTTAAACTAAAAAAGGATGTAGATGAAAAAACATTCGAGTCCATTGGAAAAACCATTGGTTTTGACTCTCTAAAAAAATTCAAACCATATGTAAGATACTCAGAACACCCATATGTTGAGGCCGAAATAGAACATACACGCGTAAACGTAGTACCATGTTATGATGTCGAGATTGGAAGTTGGAAGAGTGCTGCGGACAGGTCTTCATTTCATACAAAATTCATACTACAATCACTTGATCAATCAAAAAAAGACGAGGTTAGATTATTCAAAAAATTTCTAATAGGAATTGGAATCTATGGTGCAGAAATTGCAAAAGAAGGTTTTGGAGGATATGTAGCTGAAGTGCTTGTGCATCATTATGGAAGTTTTCTAGGAGTGCTTGAGGCAGCATCTAGTTTTGTGCCACATCAAGTAATAGGAAATCCAACAAAAAAATTCGATACTCCTCTCATAATAATAGATCCTATAGATAGCAATAGGAATCTTGGAACTGCGATCTCGGCCGAAAGTGTTGGCAGATTCATACTTGCCTCAAGAGCATTTTTAAAAAAGCCTTCTTTAGCATTTTTCAAGCCACAACCAAGAAAATTAAACAAGAAAAATTTGGATAATACTGTTATTGTAAAATTCAATTACAAGAAACGCAGTCCTGATATAATTTGGGGTCAGATAAAGCGTGCAACCACTGCAGTGGCAGGCCAGCTTGATCTTTCAAGTTTTGAGGTATTAAGGAAATCTTGTGTTACAGATGAAAAGTCAGAAGCTGCATTACTCTTTCTTTTGCGCTCACCAAATATTGAAAAAAATGTGATAAGAAGGGGACCTGATGCTTTTATGAGAAAAGAATCTGAAAACTATATTGCAAAAAATTCTAAGAAGAGTCAGGTTATGTGGGTTAACGATGCGGGTAAAATTTTGTCTTTGCAAGAAAGTGCATATCATAATGCAAAAACATTTTTGCAATATCTTTTGAAAAAAAATCTTTTAACTTCTGGCATACCAAGTGGTTTAGTCAAAGACATCAAACGTGACTTTAAGATACTAAATGGAAGACAGACAACAAGCAAATCCATTAAAAAGGCTCTATTGGAGCTTATCACTACAGATGGACTTGTCTTTGGTTCCCCTTAGCAAACTTGCAGAGGAACCATATTCTACAATACTTGGATATCCAAAGACAACCCGACGTGAGCTTACAAGTAGAATTGCAGAGCTTAGAAAACTTGGCATCAAAGGCATCTCATTTACAGGTCAAGCCATACTCAACTCCCTCAATGTATTAGGAAAGGGATACGTTGGAGTTGTGGTTTTATCAAAATACAAAACAAAAGAGGTTGCTTTGAAGATACGTAGAATTGATTCCAGCAGAGCTGAAATGGATAGCGAAGCACGACTTTTAAGACTTGCAAACGAAGTAGGAGTAGGCCCAAAGCTCATAGCCAACAGCAAAAATTTCATGATAATGGAATATCTTGAGGGAAGAAAAATAGTTGATTGGATTGGAGAGTTAAAGGGCAAAGGAAGCGCTCCCAAACTTAAATCTGTGGTAAAAAAAGTGCTGGAAGATTGTTATAATTTAGATAAGATTCGTCTTGATCATGGCGAGCTTAGTCATATACACAAACATGTGATTGTTGGAAAATCAATTTCTATAATAGATTTTGAAAGTGCTAGTGTTAATAGAAGAGTTTCAAATGTTACATCAGCAACTCAAAGCATCTTCATAGGATCTGGAATCTCTAAACTTGTAAAAAAAATAATTAAAGAACCACAAAGAGGAAAATTGATCACATCTTTAAGAAAGTACAAAAAGGAACAGTCACGCAAAAACTTTGAAGCAATCCTTCAAGTGTTGGGGTTAGAAAAAACATGAGTATGCAAAATCTGAAAACTCGTACTCTGAAAATTTCTCTTGTTTTAATAATTTCTGCATTCGTGGTTGAGCTTACTGTAGGAATATACTCTAACAGTCTTGCATTAATTACTGATAGCATTCATGCAGTCTTGGACTCTTTTGTTACTGCAATCTTACTTCTTGCCGCCAGATGGGCAATAAAACCACCAGATCTTGAGCATACATATGGTCATGGCAAGATAGAAACCATGGGTGGATTTGTTGGAGGAATAGTAATTCTTTTCATCGCAGCTTTTTTCATATACGAATCTATTGAGAGATTTCAAAATCCTCCCCACGTTTTGCCTGGCATCTTTGCTGTGTGGGCTGCAGTATATACACTTGGTACTGATGGAGTAAGAATCACGATTCTTGGTAGAGCACTAAAAAAAGTTGAAGGCTCAACTACTCTCCGAGCAGATCTCTATCATGCATTTATGGATATGGGTTCTACAATGGTTGCAATAATTGGAATTTTGCTTGTGGCTGTTGGATTTAACCAAGGAGACATCATTGCAGCATTAGTCTTAGGATCACTTCTTGTTATTTTATCTCTAAAACTAATCCACAAAACTGCACTAGAGCTTACAGATGCAATTCCCCAAAGCATGGTTAAAAAAGTCCAAAGTATCGTTAGCAACACCGAAGGAGTAATGAATACTGAATCAATTCAGA
>DATEAJ010000098.1:0-13573 GCA_035288445.1 Nitrosopumilaceae archaeon | reverse complement strand
TTCCATTCTCATTCAAATAATCTTCATAATCATTCATGTATTTTGAATATTCTGCTTTGCCAAATTTCTTTTTATTGTCTTTATAGTATTTGTCAAAATCATCATAGTGTTTTTTATGATCCTTTTTGCGTTCATCGCATTTGCACTTGTCATGATCGTCAGGACATTTATCTTTGACTCCACAAATTGATATTTGTACATTCTTTACATTCTGAACGTCAATGAATGCAGGTTTTCCATTTATCATCTTTGGTACTGGTTCCATTCCGATGTGAATTTGTTTAGGGGCTTCGTATGATGACATTAGCTCTATTTTTTCACCTGTTGCAATTACCTTATTCCATTGATTTTTGAACTCACATTTGATACACAATGGTTTGAAGCTTTCATCACTTCGGAAAATGCATTCATCTACAACGTTTCTAAAAAATTCCCCATCAGGAACTTGAGCAATATTGAAATCAATAATCGCATGATCTATGATAGTCTGGACTTTACCAGACATTTCTGCAGTTTGAAAAATTGACATACTTGTACCGTCAGTGTAATCCATTATCTGAATTGGAATACGAAACGAATGTGGTGAGACTTCGCCATCAAGATATGCACCCGTAGTAAAGCCAGCTACTGCGGCAATAATGAGTAGTATAGGTGCACTAGGATTCAACTCTCAAATCCCCCATCACACAGTCTAGGAAGATACACGCCCATCAGGAATACAATGGATCTGGGTAGTTATACCGTTTCAGGACATGTTCTTCTATATTCTCAAGTCCATGTTCTATCCACCATAAATAAAAAAAAAGGAATTCAACGATCTAATATCCCAAAAAATGTATTACCTAATGCATATTTGTTAAATATTATTTTTCTTAAAAAAAATGGGGGAATCCTGCACGCCCAAAAACGAAATGATTTATCATTTTGTCTCTCAGTGTCTGGATCCCCCGCTAAATGATTAATTTCTCAAATAACAGATAAAAAAATAGCGCTACTATTATTTTCCTGAGTGTTTATTTTTGAAAACCACATCTCCTTAGGAGAATGAAAAATTAGGTTTAAAAGACACCAAATATCTTTTTATAAAATGGGACGTCGAAAGACCCAAAAAATCATAAAAACTGGGCCAAAAAATGTCACGACAGGCATGTGTCCTTTATGCAAGACTATTGGCAGAATATTCATTTTAGGTCAACCTGGGAAAGAAAGAGCAAAGTGTCCTGCATGTAATCAGGAATTTGATTTATAGCAAGAAAATTTACCCAGCCATCAACAAATTTACCCTAATCTTTTTAAGGTCTTTTTCTTCCTTTAAAACTCATGAGTTCAGGGGACGCAGAAACAATCTATGAGCGAGTAGCAAAACTCGAAGATGAGATTGCTTCACTAAGAAACGAAGTTGATGTACTAAAGAGGGCTTTGCGAAACAAAATTGCAAGACACGAAGTTTCTCAGCTAAAGAAAGGACATGACATTACATCAATTATTGACTAATTTTTTTCTCTAATACTTTTAATCAATTCTAAAACAAAATCAACATCTTCTGCATTTGGATTTATCTCTAAATATTTATTTAAAAATTCTAATGCCTTATCATAATGCAGTAACCTTTCTTCTAAGATTCCTTTGTCGCGAATCTCTTCAGGTGAGTTAGGCTCTAATGCAAGAGCCATGTCAATGCATCTCATGGCCATATCATATGCATACGATTGTACGTAGGCATTTTTTAGGTTCCTAGCCATGCGAACTAAAATTTGCTCAGACTCTATATCATCTAAAAATTCTGGCAAAAATTCAACTGCCTCTCCATAACTCTCATAAAGAATTTCTCTAAGATCATCTATGCTTAGCAATTTGCCCCCATCAAATGGATCTAAAACTATCTCCTCTCCATATTTTACTACAACATGACTTGGAAATCCAGTTATGTGAAGATCAAGCCCAATGTGTTTTGCAACCTCCACATAAATTATTGAAAGTGTTATTGGAATCCCAGATTTTTTATCTAGTACAGCATTAAGAAAATTATTTTTGGGATTATAATAATCATCAGCATCTCCCATGAAGCCATGATGCCGAAAGACGTGTTCATTTAGCATAGAAATACGATAAGTTGGATTATCATTATTGTTAATAGAAAGTTTTAGCGCTTTTCCAATATCATTTAATTTTTTAATGTATTTAGAAATGTTAAGATCAGGATATTCTAGAATCTGTGCTAGTTTTAGGCACTTTTCAACGAGATTATGATTTGGATTCTTTACAAAGTATGTCCATTCAGCAACAAATGGATCAAATTTTTTATTCAACATTATCAAAGCTTCATTTGATCCTTTTTAGATATCGCTGTGGATCTTTTAGCTGTACAGTTGTTGGCGGATTTTCTATTAGCATCTTAAATGTCTCTTTGCCATGTTTTTCAAATATTTCTTTGGTAAAGTCCTTTCCCATGCTTTTTCGCACCTGATATGATGAAAAATCAGTTCCCATAAAGGTGCTAAGATAGTTTTGGAAGTCCAAGTCGTCTTTTAGAATACTTTGAACTGCAAATTCCGCCATTCCTTCCATTGTAGTAAATGCTGCATGGTGTGTTTGGATTGGCTTGAGCCATCTCTGGTAGATATCCAACAACTGAGGAACCATCTCTGATATTTTTGGGTCAACCTCCACTTTGGTATAGGTCATAACGTCTGGCCCTAGCACGTTGACAATGAAATTGTCAGGATTTAGCATAAAAAACAGATTAGCTCTTTTTGCTGTAGGAAAGTCATCTGGTACAGGCTGTAACTTAAGATACTCTGTTAGGGTCTCTGCAGTAGAATCATCCAGCCCTAAAATGATTTTTGCAAGCTCCTCGTTTATTGCATTTACCTGGATTACAGCTTTTTTGTTAATGTCATGCAGATTTTGCTGCAGCGAGTGAATCTGCTCTTCTAGAATAGTCATCTTGAGTGCCCCATTATAACCTGATTTAACAGATTCAAATCTTGATTCAAACGGTGGACCCTGCTTGTACAAAATTATCTGAGGATAGCTTCCAAGAATGAACTTGTTTAGATAAATTGCAGAATCTAGAAAATCCCCATATGTTGTCGAAATTTTTGAAATGTAGGACTTTGCATATGTGGAATAGACTAGAAATTTTGCGGGATCCTTTTTTATCAGATGGGCAATTTTTTTTACATCTTCGTCTGCCATTGCATCAAATAATTCATCAACAAAAATTCTTGCTTCATCAGACGAAAACACCTTTCTTCCTTTCATCTTTTTGAACTCTTTTAATCCCAAGTATTCAAGCCTCAATATTGGAAGAATTGAAATTCCAAAAAAGTCATTTACCTTTTCTGCCATTTGTGGAAAAATCTCTTCACAAATGTTTTCAAGATTTTCAAACTTTACTGTAAAGCTGGAATCATCTGAAATTCTATTTGCAAGTTCTAGAATCTCCCTTTCCTCATTTATCTCCACAGATAACTGATCAAGTAGGGCTTCTGCAAATTCCTCAAGCTCCCCCATATCCAGAATCGCAATTTAACTAAATTTAACATTAACTAGATAATTTACAGAAAATACATAGTTAAAATTTGAGCAGACGCCCTTACTTTTTTATTTCAAATGTGACAGTCGTGGTTCTGTCCTCTGTTTCATATTTAGCCCTTAATGAATACATCCCAGATTTGCTAAGATAATTCTCTGAATCTGAAATTATCAATGAAAACTTTCGGTCATCATCTACAAGAATCACCTTGGACAAAACCTCATTTCCCTCTGAATCCTTTATAGTTAGCTGAACGTTCTTTGAGGCAAGCATCTCTCCTATTTCGCCTCTTATGTAGATAGTCTCGCCTATTTGGTAAGATGGTTTGTCAACAGTAACAGCAATTAACATTTGAATTGGTACTTTGGCCTTGGGTATGAGGGGAAGCGTTGAAGGCTTCTCATCTGTTGGCTCACTAACTTCTTCTTTGGCTAGTTCTACTCGAAGTTGAGAATTTTCGTTTTTTAATTTTTCATTTTCTTGCTTTAACGAATCAACGAGAGGAACCTTGACCATTCCTTTGTCTATTAAATAACTCAAACTGACTCCAAACTGTTGGTCAGAAATTTTGTCGTTTACCCAGAACTTTGCAAGATTCTTTATCCAAGACGGTATTTTGTAATTGGTTTGACCATCCACAGCTGGAACGGATATTATGAAAACAACTAAAACAAGTGGTAATACAATAGCTAAATACTTCATATCTTTTCTTAATTAAAACTGGTATAAAACTTTCAAGAAGTAATTCTACGTGTTAATTTAGGAATTCTTATGGTTTTAATAAAAAAGAAAAAAAGATTGGTTTTATTTGTACAATCTTTGGACTAGATAGTATCCTACTCCGGCAATTCCTGCGCCAATTGGTGCAAGCCACATTGCGCTGCCATAGAGTCCTGATACGAATAGTGCTGTTGTGTCAATTGGTAATAACTCTCCTCCAATTTGTGGTCCTGGTTCTAATTTGTTCTTCATTAGTAAAGTTGCCTCTATCCAGCTTGCATATATTGATGTTCGAGTGTGAACTGAAAATTCACCATGGCTACTGTCTAACATTGCGTTAACATCAGATTGACCTGGGAAAAAAAATGTACCACCCCACGAGGTAACTAGCTGGACCTCATCTGGCGAAGCACCATCTGGTACTCCATTAAATGATGGACCTCCAGAATCACCACCTGCACTCAAACCTTCTGCGAGACCGTTACCAAGACCAGCTACACATATTCCAGGGAAAAATACAGATAAAACAGCGCATGCATCGTTTGCCGCAAGTCCATTATCTCCATCTAATACAATTCCATATCCGGGAGTAATAGTAACTCCACCAAATGCAGCTGCTATTACATCGGTAGTGCCATCACGGTCGTTTAGTATTGCACGTTTTGTACCAGATGCAAGAATGTCACCTGTCGACATCATTCCTGATCTTCCATAGCCTACTTGGTCAGCATCTCCACCTATATCATTAGCAGGATTTGTATCCCAAGTATATCGGTTTACATCTGGACTAGGAGGCGAAACAAGTACAAGTATTGCCAGATCATCTCCTTCGATATAGTCACCATCCCAACCTGGGTGGACCATCGTCTGAGCTACATCTACCGCTATTGTCTCATCGCCTGCCGGACGTTCGAATTTAGCCGTTGCGGAAAGTAAATCAACAGTACCGTCAAGGTTAATATCTACACAGTGTGCTGCTGTTAAAATTGCCATATCATTATCTCCACCCAATGGATCTGATTGAAGTAGCGACCCTGTACATCTAAAAGTACCTGTAGAAAACGTCAAAAGAAGATCTGCTACGCCATCAAGGGTTCCACCGGCTGGCACTACGTAACCTGCTGATGGGCCCTGAGTCGTGTAAAGAGGGCTAGCAATTCCAGTTAATCCATTTGGGAGTTGAACTTCAACTTGGCTAGAATGTGAAGCGCCTGATGTCTGCTCCATAGCAAATACCGAGTTCATTGTTCCTAGTATTAATATCGTCATTAGTCCTGTCAGTATTAATTTCATTAGTTTTTCATCTGTGGTAATGTTATTAACTAATGTGCACTAGAAAATATAGAACGTATAATACATGTAATAATACAGTATTTTGAATGAAAACTTTTTGTGATAATTTACAATCGATATTGTAAACTTTATTCTGGTATACTCTCATCTCACATCCGATTTTGTTATGAAAATATTTAATTTCAAAAATTCTGTCACTATGTACATCTTACATGTATAAAATGCCAAAAATTATGCATTTCAATATGATAACCTATTCATCTGAATATGAAATTTTTATACATCTGAATATTAAATCTAGAATAGATGTTTTAGATTAGGTAATTCATAAGCATTAATATTTTGAATGTTGAAATTTTTATGTGAAGCTTAAGGCATCACTATTATTTTTAAGTTTAATGCTTAGTATGATTTCATATAACCCTAATTTTGCTTTTGCAGCAGGGCCTTCATGTGTTGCACCTGATGATGGGGGAACTAGCCATATGTACTATTGTAATATGACTAATGATCCTGAAACTCCTTTTCAAATCATTGACGGTTTACCTGTGATGAATAGTATTTTAATTGATGGCATAATTCGAAACTGGTCCATGAGAAATTTCATGCCAGGAGGTTCACTTGGAGGTGATATAGAAAGTGGTAATGCAGTATTTAATATGGCAATGGTAGGAAATGGATTTTCTTTCAGCAGAAATATCGATATGATGCTTAGTCAAATAGAAATGCACACTGGTCCTAGGACACTTTATGATCCCATTCAAATGTATCCTACTGATATGTTTAGGCTCCAAGGACAGATTCCACCTGGAGATCCTGATTTTGATCTTTTACGAATAACTGCCGGTACTGGTTTTGCTATGCCTAGTCCAGGCCATACAACTCTTACTCAGCTGGGCTACGGTAATTGGGCAGTAGACAGTTTTTTTGATATTACTTATAGAATTGATTTCGTGGGAGCTCCTGGAGGTCAATTTGCAGGTATGTCAGGTTCTACAACAGGAACTATTCATATTTCATCAGAAAATCCAATAGACTCAGATCCATGTGATGGAATAGACAACAATGGTAATGGAATTGTAGACGAAGGAGTTGTAGGTGTTGACGATGATGGCGATGGATTCACTGATGAAGCTGGCGAAGCATGTAAAGTTATTGGAGGCGAATTACTTCCAATAAATAACGTTGCACTAGTTATTGCAGGTGTTCAATCTACAACTTGGCTGATTCCGATAGTTTTAGCTGTAGTTGGTTTTGGATTGGTATTAGTTAGGAGAAAGTAACTTCGATAATTCATTTTTTAAAATAAGTGTCTAAGATCTAGATTAGCAGGTTCATATTTCTTATTTAATTAAACTCTTAATTTTTATCATTGAAAAAAGCAATCTCATTAATTCTTTTTATTCTTCTTATTGTCGGCTCTCCAGGATTTAGTTTTGCCTCCGCACTTGAATATAGAACAATAGATGGTTCTGGAAATAATGGGGCAAATCCAAGCTGGGGCAAGCCAGGCCAACAACTTTTCCGAATGACACCATCTGATTATGAAGACGGAATTAGTATTCCAAGAGGGGGTGATCCTACTACTTTGTCTAGTGCACGTGCAATAAGCAATGCAGTAGTTGCCCAAAGCTCCTCTATTCCAAATCCACAAGATGCTAGTGACATGCTTTGGCAATGGGGACAGCTAATTGATCATGATCTTGACCTTACTACTCCAGGTTCTGGGGCGTTTAATATTATCATACCCCCTGATGATCTAATTTTTATTCCAGGCAGTACAATGCCATTAACTCGTTCCGTTTTTGATGGCTCGACAGGAATAACCACTCCTAGAGAGCAAATCAACCAAATTACTGCCTTCATTGATGGTTCTATGGTGTATGGTTCAGATCAAGTAAGAAATGATTTCATCCAAGATCTAGCAGCTAATAATGGGAAACTAAAACTAGATTCAAACGGTTTACTTCCATTAAACACAGCGGGACTACCCAATGGTAATGGACCAAATCCAGCTAACATAATGTTTGTGGCAGGAGACGTCCGCGTAAATGAGCAACCTGGATTAACAGTGCTACATACGTTACTTGTCCGTGAGCATAACTGGTTAGTAGATCAAATTCCTCCAGAGGTAACTGTTCCAGATGAACGCTATCAACTAGCAAGGGTAATTTTGGAAGGAGAAATTCAATACATTACTTACAACGAATTTTTGCCACCACTGTTAGGTCCAAATTACATGCCAGCTCCTTATTCTGGATATCATGCAAATGTATATCCACAAGTTGCTAACGAATTTTCAACTGCTGGATTTCGTGTGGGACACACATTGTTGTCAAGTAATTTAGAACGATTCAATGAAGACGGCACAATCCCTCCTGGTGGTCATCTTTCACTCAAAGACGGATTCTTTAATCCAGATGTTGTGAAAAATGAAGGAATAGAACCAATCTTGCGAGGCCTTGCAGTTGGAAAATCAGAGAAGATTGATAATTTTGTAATAGATGAGGTTAGAAACTTTCTTTTTGGTGAACCCGCACCAGGAGTAGGTTTTGACCTAGCATCACTTAACATTCAACGAGGACGAGACCATGGGTTACCAAGTTATAATCAATTTAGAACAGAAATGGGTCTAGGCGCCAAAACCTCTTTTATTGATTTAACTGGCGGAAATGCTGAATTGGCAACTAAACTCGCTTTGGTTTATGCTAGTGTAGATGATGTTGATTTATGGATTGGAGGATTATCCGAACCAGCCGTATCAGGTGGAATGGTTGGAGAAACGTTTGCAACAATTCTTAGAGACCAGTTTGAGCGAGTACGTGATGGAGATCGTTTTTGGTATCAAAACAGGGCTCTTGATCCAATGCAAATTGCGATGATTGAAAACACACGTCTTTCTGATATTATACTACGAAATACAGACATTGACTCTATTCAGAGAAATGTATTTTTGGCCATGGCCAGAGTAGATAATGATTTAGACGACGATGGAATTCCAAACACCCTTGATACTATGCCAACAATATTTTCAAACTCATTTTTAGACAGCGCAACTACATTTGGTAACATTGAAAGTCGTGGTGGCAAGACAGTAACAATCTCTGACCAAGCAGATCCTGCAGGGGTTCTAGTGTCAGCAGTAGGGGGTGGTGCCCCTGCGACGGTATCTACATGTGGTTTTGAAGGAACAATATCGTTTGATTCAGGAGACTGGGTAGATATTACATGTGGAAGTGTTATAATTAATGTAATCTCAGGTCCAGTGGATATTAGCTATACTATGGATGCAAGTACTATGGATACAACATTAGATGCTGCCCAATCCATTACCATTGATTTTGATTCTCTAACTATTACAAATAATTCTAATTCTCCTATAATTATTGAAATTGATGGGATTCAAATCACAATCGAACCTCATCAAACAATTCAGATTCATGACTCGCCTGATAATTCTCAAGTAATTGGTGGTGACATAATCCCACTTGACACTACTGCTATCTTACTAGCTGGCGCTCAATCTACAACTTGGCTAATTCCTTTCGTATTATTTGCAGCTGGAATTGGATTGGTTTTAGCTAAAAGAAAGTAACTCCGTATAATCACTTTCAAAAGAATCTTAGAGTCTAGATTTCATATTTCATAAACTGTTTTAATCCTCTTACCAAGCAATTATATGAATAAAATTTCAAAAATTCTACCATTAACTTTAGTAGCTATTGTCTTAGCCTCTGGATTTTCATTTCAGCAGGCTTCTGCAGCAGTATCTGGTAACTTCTTTTTAACATGTCATGACCCTGACTTTCATTCATCCTTAGGAGGTAATGCAGCAGGTGCAAAAAACATAATCAAAAAAGGGGTTGATTTCATCCAAGATCCTGCCTTTAACACATTTGTTAGTGGTGGACTAAATTACATACTATTTGTAGAGTCAAAGATATCTCCACCTGGCGGACACACAAAGGGTGTCAATGGGTTTATAGCAGCTGGTTATGTTTCTGGAACAGATTTTGAGCTTCATGATGCCACTGATTTGAATGCAGAGCTTGATCTATTGGGTACAAAATACTCATCGATTGTTGTTGCATCAGATTTTGGAGGAGTTTTAACACAAGCTGAGCTTGACATTCTAATAGCAAGATCTCCAGATATTGTTACTTTTCTAAACGCAGGTGGCGGAATTTATGTAATGGCTGAAAGTAACCTTGAAGCAGGACTTACTCCAGATGGCGGCCACTTTTCATTCTTACCATTTGTAACTACTAGTACCCCTCTTAACCAAGGTGAGAGCGGAAATGTTGTAACAGCTTTTGGAGCTTCACTTGGACTAGTCGATGCAGATGTTAATGGAAATGCATCTCACTGTGTTTTTGATGGATTATTTGGATTAAACTTGGTAGACTTTGATCCTAGTGATAGAAAACTAAGTCTAGCAGGAAGGATATTAACACCAGATGCAATAGGTGGAGAAATTATCTCACTTGATAAAACAGCCCTATTACTTGCAGGAGTCCAAAGTAGTTTCATTTGGATCATGCCTGCTATCATAGTTGGTGTAGGTGTAGTAATCTTCAAGCTAAAAAGAAACTAAATCACATTTGGAAAAAAGTGTTTAGGATCTAGATTGGCAAGTTCACAATAATATTTAACAACTTGTTGTAAAAATATTTGTGGCAAAAATCGTACGCGTAACGATTTCAGCTGTACTTTTAACTGTGTTAGCTTTAACTCTAGTTTCTGCACCACTTGCTGAGGCTGGAAATGGTCCACCTCCACCAGACTTGACAATATCAAAGGTGGGACCACCTGGCAAAGTCGAGATGTCAGACGCTAATGGTCCAGTAAAAAAGAAAACTCTCAATGATGGTGATATAGTACGAATATGTAATGAACTTCAAAATGGAAATCCTGTGACATTAACTGTTCGTGATAAAAATGGACAAGTAGTTTACACAAAAATTCTACAGCAACATGAATGTGTGGATCTTGTTGTAGGTTCTCCTCAACTTCCTAGCGGTGCAAACTACAAAGTCGGTGGAGGCTCTTTCATTAATTTGGATGGAAGCCCAGGGGCAATTCTAGAAGCTATCTTTGAATTAGATTCTTTAATAGGTGGAGAGATATCGTCAATTGATACCGCTGCATTGTTACTTGCAGGAGCACAAAATAGTGCAGTGTGGATGGCACCACTACTTGCTGGGGCAGTCGGAGCAGCAATAATTTACATCAAGAAAAAAAGAAATTAATTTTCTAAATTCAATATATCTTATCTTCTTTAATTATTTTATTGATTTTTTCTTTTGCTTTTTCAGAAACGGTAAGGGTGTCAAACCATGTCAAGTATCTCTCAGGTTTCTTATTTTTTTCCATGTATTCGTTCAACCACTCAGTTGCTAATTTGTGAACACTATACGTAGAATGGGTTAATCTTTCATAAGTATGCATAATTTTACAATTAATGTCATAAATCAAACGCTCAATTGACATCCGTTCAGAATAGTTTTTCACCTTATCAAGCTGTTCTCGCAGTCTAGTTAATTGAATCTCCATTCGAGCAATGCCTCTTACAATCATTGTTGATGGGTCAAACAGATTAACATCTTTTGAGATTCTAGAGAACCAATAATCAATATCGCCATTTATGGTATTTCTATTTACATTCATCATCTCGGCAATTTTTCTTGCAGAATAACCATACTCAAAGTGTAATCGATAAACCTCATTCATTCTTTTGTCCTTGTCATTTTTAGAGTATGGCCCACCTTTTTTGACAGGTTTTTTTTCCGCATAGCTTGAATTTTGTTCTAAGAACTCGTCTGTTACGTGTGACAACTCATTTGATGACATATCTAAATAATATACTATGCCAATGTCAAATTTAGAACTTTCATTTTATAGATCATTGACAAAAGGTCAACAATTATTTAATATGAATATCATAAAGTATGAAATATTCCTATTATAAAAATTTGGCATAGTTTGGCATAGTTAGAGTTTGTAATTTAGCTAAACTATTCTTTTTCGTACGTAAATAAACCCAAGTCCGGCAGCTAGACCCAAAACAGAAATCATCCAGACTGAGGTAGATTGAGCCCCTGCTCCTAACAATGCTACTGAATTTATTGGAATTATTTCTCCACCAATTACTTCTTCACTAGGAGGAATTTCTGCAATTCCAGCTGATGAAAATGTAACATGCTCCCATTGCCCAATAGTCCCAGTTGTAACAGTTGCTGGTATTTGCAGTGCTTGAAGACTGACTCCATTCCAGAAAAGATGGTAAAGTCCAGAAGTTCCTGCTGCATGAGTCTCTTGTGTTAGTAAGATCTCTCCGGCATATAGTATAAAATCAGCTGCAGGTGCACCTAATAGTCTGCCTGTACCAAAGTTAACTCCATAAAAGTTTTCAGTCCCTGTAATGTGATCAATGTCTTCAATGTTGACACCTGGTATTATGAATGACAAAAAACCACTGGAATCAAAAATATATAATCTTCCATTGTTTTCGTTCCCTGCAATAATCTTTCCAGCTAATGGACCATACTGTAAAGCATTGTTTGGCACTGTAACTACTCCTTCAAGATGTACATTAACATCTGCAATAAATATAGGTGCTCCAGCAGAGTTTATCCTCCAAACCTCACCTGCTGTTGTTACAACAATCAAATCATCCCCATATACGCCTGTTCTGTCAACGTACAAGCTTCCTCGCATCAACCCGTTGCCTGCTCCTGGAAGACTAACCCAAGGATTAAATACTGTAACACCATTGTTTGTAATCCGAACAATTTCTCCGTCAACTCCATTTCCTACAAAAAGATCCCCTACAGTAAATCCGCCAGTATTGCCTGTACGAACTGTAGCAATTTTAATTTCGTCACCAACTCCAGATAAGGCGCTAAATTGAGTTTGTATTCCGCCTGCATCTACTAGTTTCAAAGAATGAGGATTGCCTGTTGGATAATTAACTGAAATAGCGACTCTATCCGTAGCACCTTCTTCGTGATGATCAATTCCAATCGGACTAGGAAATGGTGTACTTATTTGGGTTAGAGTAATTGCAAAGGCGGGAACTGCATAACCTAATGGAACAGTCAAGGCAAACGCAAACAAAAGTGAGTAAACTAATTTATTCACATACAAAGATTCTCAAAGTCTATTATACTGTTTATGAATCTGCTAATCTATACTAATTATTCCAAGTTTGAAAATTTCATTTTACTATCTTGAAATCTATACTAGCAAATAGACAAAATAATTTTTTTAAAAATCCTCATTATTACTCTCTTTTTCTCACTTTTCTCAAAGCTCTTTTCAGGATCAATTCTGTAGGAGAATTTTTAACAAACTTTGTAGTACTGAGAATCTCTTGGCTGGAACAGAAACATCATACACTCAAGGACAAAAGATTGCAATTGGGGCCATTGCATTTTACTTGCTATCTGCAATTGTTTTTAATTTGATTTTTTTACTAGAGACAGTACCAATAGATATCTCTGGCCAAACAGAGGACAGCAAAAAAATAGCAGCACAGGGTGTAAGCTACAAATCAATATCTGGCTCTCTGATAGGAACAATTGTTGGCTCTCCTACAAATGTAAACATGCATCTTACATTGATAGTTATTTTTGCAGGATCCCTTGGGGGATTAATCCATGGTATATCTCGCCTTGCATCTCATGCGGAAAAAGGTGATTTTAAGCTAAAGGAAATTTTTTGGTATATCTCAAGACCATTTGTAGGGGCTGCTTTAGCTCTTGCAGTGTATTTTGCGTTTAGGGGAGGAATTCTAACTAGTGTTAGCGTTGATATTTTTAATCCATACGGGGTTGCAACCATTGCAGTGGTGACAGGTCTTGCGTCTGATCCAGCTACAAAGAAATTAAAACAACTTTTTGAAGTATTTTTTCCAAAATCTGATTAAGATGTTTTTGTTATTTTAGATAATCATGAAAAGGCTTTGCAAATGATTCAGATTTTCCCGCATATCTACAATTACGACATAGATAAAAAATGGTT
>DATEAJ010000097.1:0-4440 GCA_035288445.1 Nitrosopumilaceae archaeon | reverse complement strand
ACTATATCTTATCTTCAGATCAGTATCACCTACTTTAACAATCTTGTACAAGGAGCTGCCTTCTCGTGTCGATTTTGTTATTTTACAGTCAACATCTTGACCTATAAGACATGTTCCATCATCCGCAGTTACCTTAATGTTCACTTTGGATTCATCACCTACGTTTACACGTAGTGTTCCTTCAAGGAGTTTAGGCACATAGATTTTTTCTTCAACATTTTTTGACTCAATTGTTATTGGGATTGAAGAATATGTTATCCTATTTACGACATCAGTTAATTTCTTAGGTGCAGCTGGCTTGTTTGTATCAGTTGTTGGTTCTTCTCCAGGGGGTGTTATTATCTCAGGTGGCAGTTCATTTACCACTTCATACATAACAGTAGTTGTATCAAAGTCAGTATCAGCTTCTACTATGTAATTCCCAAGATTTGCATTTTGAGGGACAGTATAATCGTAGTGAAAAGAGCCTAACCCGTCAAATTTCACAGTAGCATCAGAGAGTAATACGTCATCTTTTGTTATCTTTACATCTATATCAAATACGGATATTATCCTACTTGTTTTTCCTGTTATCTTTACCATTTCTCCTGGAAGATATTTTTCTCTATCAGTCTCCATAAGCAAAACTAGCGGGATATCTTTTCCAATACTAAACCTATCATCAACCTTGAAAACTGCTTGGTCTTTTACATCGTAATATTTTGCAGATATTTTGTATTGTCCAGTCTTAAAAACACCAGTAACTAATTTGACTAAGGTTTTGAATCCACCATCAGCGCCAAGATCTGGTGATGCTTTGAAAACTTCCTTATTTTTTTCGTTTTTTACTATAATTTCCGGTTTTAGATTAACGACTAGTCCTTCTGTTCCAGAAACTTGCTTTATTACACTGCCAGAAATAATGACATTTTCTCCGCTATTATATACATCCTTATCTATTTCAATCATAATCGGTTGTAATTTTGGTTCTGATTCTGGATCTTTTGATACTTTAAAGAATACATTTGCATCATCCGAGTCTGAGCTTACTGTAATTTTGTAAAGCCCATAAACAGTCCCACGTGCAGGTACTGTCCACGTCCATAAAAATTGTCCTTTATCAAGCGTTACGCCGCTTTGTGTAGTTTTGCCGTTAGGATCTGTCAGCTTTATGGTGTAAGAAGATTGAGCGGTAAAGGTGGAAACACCTCCTGTTAGTATTACCTTTTCATCAACTCCGTATACTTCTTTATCTGTAGAAGCAATGATTTTGACTCCACCAGTTCTGTCAAGAGAATCTTCCACTACAAATGATCTAGATGCACGTTCATTGGAATAAGTTGCTTTGAGTAGATATTTTCCACTTTCAAAAATATTTCTAGATATAGTAGTTTTTATCTCAAAATTTCCAGAAGTATCAGGAACCCCAGTAAAGGAATATTTTGCATCTATGTTATCACTTGCAGTTCCACGAGGATCACGTTCTGATATTATGGGAGTTCCGTCTGCCTTTGTAACTGAAATTTGTACTGCTAGTCTGCCAAGATCCTTTTTCTCTATTACTTTACCTGAAATAACTATTTGATCACCAATATTATATGATTCTTTGTCAGTTGAAATTGAAAGTGGTTTTGATTCAACTTCGACAAATTCGTTTGGATTTGTCACCACTTTGAAAGATATTTCAGCAGAACCAATTTCTTTTGATACCTTTACTTTGTAATCACCATAACGCTTTTCATCGTTTGGTATTTTGAATTCGTATTTGAAGGTGCTATCACCTTCTAGTCTAACTATATTCTTAACTACGAATGTATCTGTGATGTCTTTGCTTTTATAAGATTGCACAATTTCAAGATCAAGAGAAGAAACCCAGACTTTGTTACTTCGACCGTTAATTATTACAGTATCTCCAAGTCCATACACCCTCTTGTCTGTAGACAAAGAGATTATGGTATCTTCTTTTATTTCCGGTACTACTTCATATGAATTCGTAGTGGTTTCTTTATCATATGTTGCAACAATAGTATATTTTCCAAATACCGGTTTGACTGAATTTATAAAAAATTTAGTCGAGAACTGGCCTTTTGTATCTGGGTATAATGTTCCATCATAGATTAGCTTTTGTTTAGGATCAAAAACTTTGAATTTCATGCCTACAAATGGAATGATTTTTGATGTGTTTGCACTAAGTATTGCAGTCTCTCCAGGAAGGTAGAAAGATTTATCCACGCCTATTGAAATTACTGTTGAGGCTTGGTTTTCTGGAGAAGCGAAGGCTTTTTCAGAAATGATAAATGATGTTTCAGTGGTTTCACCGGCATACTCTACAATAGCTTTGTAATTGCCCTCTGGAACTTTTAGTACTTTGTCAGTCTTCATTTCTGTTTTAAACATATTCATTCTGTCAGGAAACAATGAAATTGATTTTTTAAAATTTTCTGCTCCAATAATTTTAAGATGTATTTGTTGTACAGTATATTTTTGATCCGGTAAAGTAACTCTTTTTGAAACTTCGCCACTAATTTTTACTACATCTCCAGAAATGTAAATTGTTTTATCAGTTGAAACTTTGATTGACAAAAATTCGTTTGAGGTAGTAAAAGTAGCCTTGCCATTTGATGAACCTGCATTTGATGTTCTAAACATCCAATCGGTGGAAGAGTTTGTATCAAATCCATCGGCAGCTCGCTGCCATGATTTGAGCCCATTTTCAATATCCCTTAATGTCGGAGTAGCATCGATTATTGTCCCATCTTTATTTTTTAGTTGAATCACTGATGAAGTGTCAGGGAACCATAATGGACCATATGCAAAAATATCAAATCCTCCACTCTTTAATTTCGTGCCTTCAGCTATTTTGTATGTCGTCTTTATACCAGTGGTGGCACCAATACTCCATCCTCCCAAATCAACTGTTGTGTTTGTAGGATTGTAAAGTTCTATCCATTCAAAAACTCGTTTTGAATCATCACCTGGAGGATTTATGTCGATTTCATTTATTACGACATGATCCACAGTGTTGCTTGATTGACCCAATACTGGAGCTACTTGTCCAAGTAGTAATATCATGACAAGAAATCCTAACATTATATGTGACTTCAATTCTCTAACCTTTGTTATCATTCCATCACAAATGATATAATTTTAGGTGTTGATTGTGGAAAAGTTGAGCTAGTTGTGAATGTACAATATGCCTCTGCATCCATGAACAAAGTGCTATTTTATGAATTATAAGCAGTGCGTAGGATTCATTCTAAACACATTGCCATATTGAGTATGAGAATCAACTCGTTTTATCGCAATTAGAACACTTGTTTTTAATTGTTCTTTGACCACATACAGCACAGATCCCCTCTTCAGATTTTTGGATTTGTTTTTTTCTTCTTCCTACAAATACTCTAACTCCAAAATAAATGACGATTGCTATAGTTACTGCATATATAGGTTGAATGTTTGGCAAGGCCATCATTCCTATCATTAAAAACAAAATTCCAACAATTAGAATTATTTCTCGTTTTTCAAACGACAATTATTTTATCATTTAGAAAGTTTTAATAAAAATCTATGCCAGTACTCAGAGTCACTGAATTTGCATTCATCTTATATCATGTCTCTAACTCTTCTTCATCGCCTGGCGCTAATAGATCCATCAAAGTGAGATAAGAACTAACTGAGGAAACAGTCTCTTGTAAATCTAGTCATAATTTGTGCTCTTTTTACTTGCATTCTGTTGGTCTTTATCTTTTAGTAGATTTTTGATAAAACTAACTTAAATGGGAAAGCGTAAATTCATAATAGATTTAGGAAACGAGAAAATCGAGGTAGAAGGACATCAGCACAAAAATGTAGCAATAAAGTATCTAATGAAAAAACGTCGTTCCCTTCTTATGACAAGAGATAAGGAGAAAGTCGAAAGATTGTACGCTGCCGTTCCCCAGACAATATCTATCGTTGGCGGCCATTTGACCAAATCATATAAAGTAAATTGGGAAAGAGAAGGTACTACGGATTTTCAAGGTTCAAGGTTTGTGTTTACTTTGACTGATCTCCCAAATCAAGAGATAACTGCATAAGATTTTTGTGTTCGTTATAGTGATTTTTATGTCTCATTATCGTGTCATATGTTATGCTCATAAATTGTGCAGATTGTGATTGTCTTCCTGAAGAATGCAAGAATAGTCAGTCAGCAAAATTGTGTCCTAACTGTACATATGATGAATGCTGCTGTTGTAGTGCAATCAATTCTGATTAAACATAATTTTCATTATTACTTTCATTATAGCTTTAGTAAATAGTCAAACGCAACCGTCCTATCTTTACCCCTAAAATATGGTGGGATCGGCCGGATTTGAACCGACGACCTCAGGTACCCAAAACCCGAATCATACCAAGCTAGACCACGATCCCGAGATGAGAGCAGTTTGGATGTCCCCAATTTAAGCTTCACATGTGATGATT
>DATEAJ010000096.1:0-10374 GCA_035288445.1 Nitrosopumilaceae archaeon | reverse complement strand
TGTTCTCACATGAATTCATTTGTAGATCTAAGCTCGCCTGCAAAACATTTTATCAAAACAATAGAAGACCAACTCAAAGTACCTGTAACAATAATTGGTACTGGTCCTGACGTAAATGATATAATTGACAGACGATAAGATCAAAAATAAGACTGGCTACCTTTTAATGGGGTATTTTTCGCAAGAAGATCGTGGCAAAACTACCTCATTATGTTGAAGTATCAGATAGAATTGAATTCTCAAGATTAGTATGTGCTTTAGAAAGGGTTCCGCGTACATCATTTTCATTTGAACACGAAGGTAATCATGTACTTGCCGTACAGATGGATCTTATTAAAGAAAGACCGATAATCTATTTTGCACGCGAAGGAAAAAGCGGTCACTATATCTCATATGGCTTTAAGGCTGGAAAGGAAGACTCTGATATAATAAATACCATAACAAATCCTACCTACCTATATTCACCAATTGTTAGAGTAAAAACACTCCCGTCATCACTAAAACAAGAAACAAAAACCGAAGAACTGAATTATTACGAACCGCTTGAACTAGAAGATCTTGAAAGTTTAGTAAAACTAAGCTATGGATTTGAAGAAGCACCATTCCCACTTTTCGCTTTTCCAAATGATGACAAATGGATGGTTGGAGTCTTTATGAATTTTAACGAATCAGACGAAGTGTCATACTTCTGTCATGTGACTCTTGACAAAGAACCACCAAATCCTTTCTTGAAATATTCTAGCCAGAATGGAGTAGAACCATCATTTACTCCATCTGTAAGTGAACATGGATATTCTTACCTTAAGGTAATAAAGCTAAAAGATAAGCATCCACTAGTCAAGCTATGAATTTTAGAAATAGAATAAAAAAATCATCTTCTGGTAAAAGTAAGATAATACTTGCAAATGATCTTGATCACAAATCTGTAGAAAAACTTGAAAGTGTTACAATAAAAAATATCAAAACACTAAACGAGTTTCTATGTGCAATTAAATTTAATTTTCATCTAATCTTACCGCTTGGAGTCAAGAATCTCAAAAAAATAAACAAAGTTGCACATGATGTGGGTTTACAGACTATTGCAGACATTAAGCTAAATGATATTGGAAACACAAACATGATTGCAGCAGAAAGATTATGGGAATCAGGCTTTGATGCTATAATTGTAAATCCAATAATGGGTCCTGAAAATCTTGAGACTTTGATCTCATCTGCTCACAAAAGCAATAATGGGATCATTTCTCTTGTTCACATGAGTCATCCCGGCGCAAAACTAGGCTATGGTCTCTCAATAAAACATTCTGAAAGTAAAAAACTATCAAAACTTCATGAATTATTTCTTGAATGGTCTCTTTCTTTGAAAACTGATGGTATAGTTGTAGGTGCTACAGATCCAGAAATCATAAGAACATGCCACAAAAAAACAAAAGGTAAATGTGAGATTTATTCTCCAGGTGTAGGCACACAAGGTGGGGATCCAAAAAAAGCTCTGGCATCTGGTGCAAATTATCTTATTGTTGGTAGAACTATTTTCAACGCAAAGTATCCAGTAAAGGAAGCTAAAAAACTACAAGAGCTAAGTATTGAATCCTAGTTTTTTTATTTTATCCATTATGTTTTTGGCATTTTTGTAGGTTAACTTCTTTATAGCGTCATCAAAACTAAGCCATACAAATCCTAGATGCTCATGAGAAATTTTTACATCAATAGTTTCTGTTTTTGCCAAGAAAAAAATAACTTCTTTGTGAACCAAAATACCATCACGTTGATAATGATATTCTATTTTGTCTTCAAACCCATCAATAAATTCTACATCGGCGATGCCTGTCTCTTCTCTAATTTCTCGTACTACTGTCTGCTGAAGAGTTTCTTCGTCTTCTATATTTCCCTTGACAAAATCCCAATGTCCAGAAGGATAATTTAGAAGGAGAAAAATTTTTCCAGAATCAGTTTCATTAAATAATACTGCACCAGCAGATCTTTCTTCGATCATTATTTAGAAAAAACTGTTCTACTAAGTATGCGTTTCTCTTATTTGCCAAGTCTTCTGGTTCTTTTCTGAAATGTTCTAATAGCACGCATGAGATCTATTTTTCTAAATTCTGGCCAAAATACGTCCATAAATACAAGCTCACTGTAGGCACTCTGCCAAATCAAGAAACCACTTAGTCTTTTCTCACCTGATGTTCTCAATATCATATCTGGAGAGGACTGAGGTAAGTGCGAGGTATACAAAGATGATTCTATGACTTCTTTATTTATAGAATCTACATCAAGTGAGCCGTCTTTAATCTTTGTAGCAATTTTCTTTATTGCATCAACTAACTCATTTTGTCCCCCATACGCTATAGCTATGTTTAGATAATGTGTATCGTAATCTTTTGTTACATCTTCTAATTTTTTTAAGATCTCTTTAAGTGATTGAGGAAGAAGTTCAACTCGTCCAATTGCTTTTACTCGCATCCTATTTTTGTGTATTCTGGGATCGTTGTACAGCTTTTCCAATCTTGCCTTGATTAATTCATATAGATAATGAAGTTCCTCATCATCACGAGCTAAATTCTCCGCTGACAAAACATAAAGTGTAATAATTTTTATTCCTAATTCTTCACACCAATCAAGCAAGCTTTCAACAGTATCTGCTCCTAGAAAATGACCATTTTCCTTTACAATAAGATTTTTTTTTGCCCATCGGCGATTTCCATCCAATATTATTGCAATATGGTTTGGGAGAGGTCCATTTCTGATCTCTTTTTCAAGTTTGTTCGAATAAATGCTATAAAGGCCAGAAAGATTCAATATTTTTTCTTTTATTCCGATAATACTTCACCGCCCTTTTTCTTTCTATATTTGCGGAAAAGCACAGTGGCGGATATGAGTATTGCGGCTAATCCAAGCAAGAATGGCGGAAGAAGACTAAATGGGCTCTCATCCTTTGTCATGATGTTTGTAAATTGGAATACAATAGGATAAAGCGACACTAGCACAATTATACGAAGTACATCTGTTACTGATCTTAAACTTCCCTTAAACCAACTAGTTAGTAATGTCCCTCCGAATATGCATCCTATGCCCATCCAAAGGAAAGGCAACGCTCCTGCGAAAAAGAGACCAAGAATTACTTTGTTTGTTACTGTACTCAATACATCTGGTTGATCTTCAATAAGAGTAGGATTTATTGCGTTGATTCCAGTTGGTATTGAAACTAACATCAAGAGAGCACCTGCTACTAATGTGAATATCCTGATGAATCCAGCAGGTGTTGGTTTTATCCATTGTGACCAAGTTCTATCAACATCAAAAGCTCTGATAAGAAATGCCCCACCAAGTATACTTAATAAGATTGCAGAAATTTCTTTTGTGATTCCAAATATAGATGCAATTCCACCAATGACAAGTAAAATACCTGGCACACCAAGGAAAAACTTGGAATATCTGGTATCAAATACAACTGCACGCAAATATCTTCCCAATACAGCATAAGAATATTCTACACTTCTACTGACTCGCATTACAACTCTGCGAACTGAAACAATGGGTAAAACATTTTGAATTATTGGTATGACACTTTCATCATCTTCACCATCTGAAACGATGACAGCCCCACTTGCTACAAATTTTTCCATCACCGATCTTACTTGCAAAACTATTTTTTCATCAGCTTGAACTCCTTTGTTCGCTGTTCCAGCTACAACGATCACTTCTGCCTGGTATCCTTTGCTGACAAGATCCTCATATGTTTTTACTGCTGCAAAAATTGAATTAGAATCTGCATCTTCAGGATCTTCTAACGCAAGTCTTTGTGCAGCTTCAATGCATGCATTTCTACCAACAACAGGTGTTAAAACTCCAGCCTTTTTTCCAATATCATCATCTCTATCTACACAAATTACAAGTAGTCTACTCGTTTTAGTTTCAGTAATTCCTCTTTCTAACTTATCTTCTTTGACTGACATTATTCTATTAGAAAAACTAACTACGTTCCCATTAATTAATTTACTAAGTTCCATAGTAAGCCTGTTCTTATCAAAAAACTTGACTTACAAATAATAATCGTAATCTTATGGTTTTGTCTCATCAACTTTGAGAGCAAATACCTCTGATTCTTTTTTCAGAACATCTAATCTCTCAAGGTTCTCTTTGATGTCACTCGAGTTACCTTCCTTGATCTTGTTTGCCAAGACCATTGTTTCCCTCAAGTAATTGTTGTAACTTTTGAGAGATTCACCGTAGTTTAGATAGCTCTCATGCCATTCTTGCGGAGCTTCGCTTTCTATAAGTTCGATTATCAAAGCATTGATTTGTGAGGTGGAAGCTTTGGCTCTCATGATAAAGTTGTCTGGACTAACTGTTCCAGCAAGCATTTCCTGCAAATCTGTCTCAATTTCATCAGCTATGACTTTTTGTTTTGTCTGTATGCTCTCAAGATGAGCTTTAAAATCGGAAACTACAAAGCTGGAATCTTCCTTTTGTGGAATGAGCCATATAGAGAAGCTTACGCCTGTAATTGCAGCTAATATTACTATTGTAACAATAATACCTCGTTTTTTTGCCAACTCACCTCAATCTCATCGAGACGGTTAAAAGCATACTGAAAATCGATCAATTTTACATTTACTACTCACAAATCATCTATTTTCTATTAGTTGGATCATTTACTCATTAGAAATACCAAAAAATTGTAATATTTTATAAAATTTATGCATGTGTTGACCATGCCATAAATTATAAAATTCAACACGGCTCCAGCGTGTAGTGAAATAATTTTTACATTTCCTTCCTAAATACAACTTCATTCGTAAAAGTATGAAATGACACAAGCGTACTGTGTAAAATGCAGGAAGAAAGTCGATATTACAAATCCAAAAGAAGTTAAGCTAAAGAACGGACGACCTGCAGTAAAGGGCACATGCCCAAAGTGTGGCACTAACGTCTTCCGAATAGGAAAGCCTTAGAGGACCACTCTCTTCTTTTTTAATTAAATCCATATAGGGCACACCTAAGAAATTCTATTGTTGGTAAAGTCAGAATACGAGAAACTCTTAAAGAAAATCCAAGACAAGATTTCAGAAAATAAAAGTTCAGGTCCTAGGTTTGAACTTCCGTCTGTAGATATTATGTGGCAAGGAAATAGAACATTCTTCCGTAATTTTGCCGAATTTCCAAAGATCCTACGAAGGGATCCTGATAAGGTTCTTCAATATCTGTCAAAGGAATTTGCTGCTCCTGCTCAGTTGGCAGGTGATAAAGCCGTCTTTGTAGGAAAAAGAGATCCGCACGATTTCACAGCACTTCTAAACAGGTACGTAAAAGAATACTTGGAATGCCCATCATGTAAAAGTCCAGATACTAGGGTAGAAAAGTTAAACAGGCTTACTTTTCTTGTTTGTGAAGCATGTGGAGCAAAATCACCACTAAAAGGCACCTACGCATAAATGTCATTTGCAGTTAAAACAATAACCTACCAACAAAATCTCATGCTAAATATCTGTGATACCGATCTTGTAGGTAGAACCATTAAAAAAGAAGATTTTTCATTGAACATAAGTAAAAGTTATTTTGCTGATCGTTTTGTCGAAAAAGCTGAAGCAGAAGAACTTTTGAAAAACTATGCCATCATAAACTTGGTTGGAAAGGAAACAATTTCGCTATCAATAAATCTTGGGATAGGATCATTAAAAGGTGTTAAAGAAATAGATGGTGTTCCATTTCTTTTGATTTTCAAATTCTGAAACAGCACAATTATATGTGTTCAGACAGAAATAATTTTTGATCGATGTGGGAAAGCGAAAAGTTTTAAACGAGAGTGAACTAAAAGAAATGAAACTGCCAGGTGAAGGAGAACTTCTTGGCAGAGTTATAAAACTTTTAGGCAGTGATCATATTTTGGTAAAATGTACTGATGACAAAACCCGTATGGGAAGAATACGGGGAAAACTAAAACGAAAAATCTGGATCCGTGATAACGACATAGTTACAATTGCACCATGGGATTTCAAATCAGATGAACGAGGAGATATCACATGGAGATATACCTTATCGCAAGTTGACTGGCTAAAAAATAACGGACATCTACCAAAAGACTTTTGATTCTCCCGCAAGCGATTTTACTTAGTAGATTTAATCTTAAATGTTGTCAGACGAACTTGGAAAAAAATTAGAAAAACGCATAGATCGTGATATACTTGCAAAAGAAAGGCGAGGAAGATCAGAAAAAGGTGTCTTTGATAAAAGCAAGGTCATGGATGACGTCCTAGACAAATCCACTATGATGACCCTGTCCAAGTTGATAAATTCTGGCATTATATCATACGTTAATGGAATAGTTGGTTCTGGTAAGGAATCCAAGATGTACTGGGCGGTGGATGCTGATGGAAATGATGTTGCTCTTAAGATATATCTAGTAACAGCCTCAACTTTCAAAAAAAGACTCCCCTACCTTGTAGACGATCCACGATTTTCCCGAATAAAAAAGGGCACAAGAAACATGGTGGAGCTTTGGGCACAAAAGGAATTCAGGAACCTGACACAATGTGTTAAAAGTGGTATTCCCGTAATAAAACCAATTCATGTTCTAAAAAACGTCTTGATACTCGAATTTGTAGGAAAAAAAGGTACTCCAGCAAAAACCCTCGTAGAAACAGAAATTGATGAAAATGACTATAAAGATGCAATTTCAATCATTTCACAGCTTTATAAAAAAGCTAAACTTGTACATGCTGATTTTTCAGAATACAATATTTTTAAAACAGAAAATGGCTTGATTCTTTTTGATCTAGGATCAGCTGTTGACATAAGACACAAAAATGCAAAAGAATTTCTTGAAAGAGATATTAAGAATATATCCAGATTCTTTGTTAGAAGAGGCTTGACTGTGGAAAACCCATCTGATATATTTGCGAGGATAACACAATGAGTTTTGAAAAATCTGTCTTAATACCGCTTGATAGAATCGGCGCACTTATTGGTAAAGCTGGCAAAGTCAAATCAAAAATTGAAAAAATATGTTCTGTTAAAATTATAGTAAATAGTGAAACAGGAGAGATTATGGTAGGTGGTATGGGAACAATAGAAGAAATGTTTCCGTTCAAAGCAGTAGAAATTGTAATGGCAATAGGTAGAGGATTCTCTCCTGAAAAAGCAATGAGACTTTTGCAAGGTGAAAACGCATTACATGTTATAGACTTGCGAGAATTTGCTGGTAAATCTTCATCTAATATTGAAAGGATAAAAGGAAGAATAATCGGAGAAGGTGGTAGAGTGAGACAAAATATAGAGGATCTTAGCGGTGCTAATATCTCAGTTTACGGCCGCACTGTGGCAATAATTGGTGAAGGAAACCAACTAAAAAATGCTGTAGATGCAATCTCTGCACTCTCTAGTGGAAGCATGCATGGCGCAGTCTACAATGATCTACAGGAAGCAAGGCGTAGAGAAAAACTAGAGAGAATGCAATTATGGGAAAATGGAAATGTCTTCGATTAAAGAAACTTTTAGTCAGATCTCACCAAGTGAGTTCTTTTATAGAAACAGAGATCTCGCAGGATTTAGCAATCCTACAAGATCACTTTACACATCAGTCCGTGAATTTGTTGAAAATGCTCTTGATGCATGTGATCAAAAAGGCGTCCTGCCAGATGTTCATCTTTCAATAAAGGCAGTAGACACAGAGCAACCAGATCCGAAATCATACATTCTTTCAGTAAAAGACAATGGTCCTGGAATTGAACCAAAACATGTGCCGCTTGCATTTGGAACTGTCCTTTATGGTTCAAAGTTTGGACTGAAACAAGCAAGAGGTATGTTTGGACTTGGCGCAACAATGGCAATACTTTATGGTCAAATTACAACAAACAAACCAGTTACAGTAAAAAGTTGTGCAGATGGAAAAACGCAAGATGAATTTGTGATGTTACTTGACATCCAGAAAAACAAACCAATCATACAAAAACACACAACAAAAGAAGCTTCAAAGACTGGACTTTCTGTCAGCATTATTTTAGAAGGAGATTATTCAAAAGCTGGAATAAAAATTCGCGATTATGTAGCACAAACATCTCTGATTACCCCCTATGCTTCTATAACATTTGAAGAACCAAGTGGTGAAAAATTCCATTATCCAAGAATTGTAAAAGAAATGCCCACGCCACCAACAATCATCAAACCACATCCACATGGAATTGATGTTGAGACAATTAGAAGAATGATGGTTGATACGCATTACCAGATTCCAGTAGTTGACAACAAAATGATAGCCAAAGTTAGAAGCGAGTTGGGACTGCAAAAAAAGAATCCAAATTCTAAGGTAATTTTAGAAAAAGCGCAAAAGAAATGGTCCGGACTTTCACGACCAGTTAGAATTGTTATTGCAATGATATCTTTTCTTGACATGGATTTTGAAAAGCTAAGTAAGATTCGTATTGATGATCTTGACGTTCCAAATAAAAAACTTACATACTGGGATTTTGGAGACTCTCAATTACACGTAATAGAACTTGATCCAGAAACCCCCTACTACAAACAGATTGCAAATACTGTAGCTGGCGATACACTGCATAGTTTTCTAACAAAAAGATTCCAAAGAGTTGGTCCTACAACTGCCAATAAATTTGCTGAATTTGCCAAGTTCAAACCTGAAAAAAGAATAGGCAGTATGACAAACGAAGACCTTGTTAGATTAGCTGATTCACTGCAGAAGTTTGAAGAATTTCTGTCACCAGATCCAAGCTGTCTTGCTCCACTGGGAGAAGAACCACTATCAAAAGGCATAATGAAATTCTTTAATCCAGAATTTGCTTCTGTTATACAACGCACTGCATCTGCATATTCCGGATTTCCATTTATTATTGAGATGGGAATAGCATATGGAGGAGATATTCCACCAAAAGGACTTCAAGTATATCGTTTTGCAAATAGAATTCCACTTCTTTATGATGAAGGAAGTGACGTAGTCCTCAAAGTTGTAAATGAAGTGGATTGGAGTAGGTACAAGATTAAAGGTGATCCACCACTCGTTATAGTCTCTCATATCTGTTCCACTAGAATACCATACAAAACTGTAGGAAAAGAAAACGTAGCAGACAGACCAGAAATAGAACGCGAGCTTAAAAACGCCTTACAATATTTGGCAAGAAAACTTGCAGTACATATGTCACGACAAGGAATGGCTGATATGGCAAAAAAGAGAGCAAACCTATATTCAAAATATATTCCGCTTATTGCCCAATTTGTTACAGAACTTTCTGGAAATAAAAAAGAACCAAATTATAAACAACTAATAGTGAAGGGAAGTGAAATTGAAGAACAAGTCTAAACAAGCAAAAACCGTGGAAGCAAAAAAACAAGAACTGCTTTCTATTTTAAAGAACCAAGGACTGGTTGTCTATGACGAACTTAATGATGGAAAGTTTCCACAGTTTTCAATTCCAAGTAGATCTGTTAGTAATATCGTTTATGACAAAAAACTTCGGCAGTACATCTTAGGAAAAGCAGCTGCAGTACGAAGCGCACGAAACATGTCACAACTGCGTTCATTTACACAACTTGCCTGGCTGGCATTTTTTGTAAACCGACTTGTAAATGAAGGAAAAACCTCAACACTTAGAGACATTTATTATTCATCACAAGCATTTGCAATAGATTTTGAGGACCAACCAGAATCTGATAATATCATAGTTGATCTTGAAGCAATACTTACACGTGCAAGAGAAGATTTTCATGTATTTCCTGAAGAAAGAAGCAGTGTTTTTGGTAATCTAACAATCGAATATACTGTACCAGGATACGAAGGAAAAAGAATGAATCTGTCAGATCATCCTGATGGATACCTAATTGGTCCAAGTCTTAGTAGCGCAGAACTTGTAGACACCGATGCTGAACTTGTCATCGCAATTGAGAAGGGTGGTCTTTTTACAAGATTTGTTGAAGAGAAGGTTCATAAAAAATTCAAGGCAATTATAGTTGATACTGCAGGACAAGCTCCGCGTTCTACTAGATATTTTCTCAAAAGACTCAGTACCGAATTGGGGTTGCCCGTAGTCATTCTTGCAGACGGAGACGTGTATGGAGAACACATAGCCATGGTCATAAAGTCTGGTTCTGCAAATGCGGCTCACCTTCGCGAGCTTACAGTCCCTGATGCAAAGTGGCTTGGCGTATGGGCTACAGACATAGAAAAATACAAACTTCCGACAATACCTATGACTGAATCCGATATCAAAAGAATCTATGAATTACAAAGAGATCCTCGTTATCAAGAAGGCAACTGGAAAACGCAACTAGAAGTTTTCCTAAAACTAAAAAGAAAAGCAGAACTTGAAGCCTTCTCAAAATATGGCCTTACAAACATCACTGATAAATATCTACCAGAAAAAC
>DATEAJ010000095.1:0-23883 GCA_035288445.1 Nitrosopumilaceae archaeon | reverse complement strand
AAGGCGAGATATCCCATGGATTAATCCCCCAAGGGATCCTGCAAAAATAACTATCAATGTAAGATGCATGTTGACATTTGTGGGAGAACCAACAATTTTTCCTATAAGAGAGCCAGATATTGATTGGTAGCTCACTCCTTGCGCTGCTATTTTTTTGCTTTCTTCTGTTTGTCCAGAGATATCTATTGGTACTGTCTCTAGTAAAAAAATCAAATTAAAAACAATTGCAGATAGCAAGTAAAATGCAATTGCTCCAATTGCAATCTTTTGTCCTTGAGTGTATGATGTTTCTGTTCCAGCCAAGAGATTCTCAGTACTAGGAGGATTGTTAAAAATTCTCCTACAGAATTGATCATGAAAAGAACTTTAAGAAAAGTGAGAGTTTTAGATATTAAATACAAACTCGCTAGCACTAACTATGCCAAACTATGCCAAATTTTGATTAGAATATAAAAAGATTTTTAAAGTATTCATACTTTATGATTTTCATATTTTTGTAATTTATTGACCATTGGTCAACAATATGTAAAATGATATCTCTAAATTTATCATTGACATAGTAAATTATTTAGAGATGTCATCAAATGAATTACTTCAAGTAACAGACGAGTTTCTAAAACAAAATTCAAACTATGCGGAAAAAAAACCTGTCAAAAAAGGTGGGCCATATTCTAAAAGTGACAAGGACAAAAGAATGAATGAGGTTTATCGGTTACACTTTGAGTATGGATATTCTGCAAGAAAAATAGCTGAGATGATGAATGTCAATAGGAATACCATAAATGGCGATATTGATTATTGGTTCTCTATAATCTCAAAAAATGTTAGTCTATTCAGTCCAGAAAAAATGATTGTAACTGGAATTGGTAGATTGGAGATTCAATTAACTAGACTACGAGAACAGCTTGATAAAGTAAAAAACAATTCTGAACGGATGCCAATTGAGCGCTTAATTTATGACGTTAATTGTAAAATTATGCATACGCATGAAAAATTATATCAAGCTACGTATAGCGTTCACAAATTAGCAACTGAGTGGTTGAATCAATACATGGAAAAAAATAAGAAACCTGAGAGGTACCTAACATGGTTTGATACCATTTCCGTTTCTAAAAAAGCACAAGAAAAAATCAATAGAATAATTAAAGAAGATAAGATATATTGAATTTAGAAAATTAATTTCTTTTTTTCTTGATGTATATTGTTGCTGCACCAGCTATTCCAGCAAGAAGTGGTGCCATCCAAACGGAGACAGATGAAAATCCTGCAATAACTAGCGCTACATTATTTATCGGTAAGAGTTCGCCACCTACAACTTGACTAATTGGAACACAATCAGGGGGTGTACCTGTAGTTCCTGCAGGACATTGTTGTTCAAGCAAGAAAGTGGTAAATCTAAAATTGGATTGTGTAGTATGGCGCTCTGCAAAAAAGATATCCAAAGGATATGTTCCTCCATCAACCAAACCTAAGGTTACTGCCAAGGTATCCAAATTAACTGCTGGTGCAGAGGTTGGGCCATGGACGCCACCCAGATCAACTACAAGTTTGCCGTTTACAAAATACCACAAATCATCATCTGAATTACTGACGGCAAGAGTTTGGCCGGTTCCTGCATTATAAGTAAATGAGGTGTGAATTTCTAATGTAAAGTGATAGTTAAAGGGGTTTCCTTCATTTCCAAACAATGAACCAGACTCACATTCTGGAGCAACTGTGTTAATTGGAAAAAATGATGTGTCTTCAAATCTATAAGTAGGTGGAGCATCAGAAATCTTAGTTAAAGTCAAAGTACATAGTCCTGAAAGATTTACACCGGCAACATCGTTATACCATTCATTGAAATTAGCTAAAGTAGTAAAGCCTGGTTTTGCTGGTGGTACAAATACTGGCTTTCCATCCACTCCTAGAGTAGAAGAAACCTGTCCTGTCTGTAGCCCTCCAATTACACCTTCAAAGTCAGGATGGGAAGCATGAAAGTCTCTAATGGTTCCTGTAATTTGGATAGTTGCAGGAGGAGGAACACCAGCAAATGCATACTGCGTCGTTGTTGCAGTTACCAGGGGCCCTAAAACAAATAAAGTTGCAATTAGTAGACTAGAAATTTTTACATTCAATAACTCCTAACATCATAGAGTAATAATTAAGCGATCAGGATTATCTAATCCATGGATTAAACATCATTAAAAATGATTTAATTTCGTCTCAGATTAAAGGCTGCCAGACCTACAACAGCTAGAACTACTGGAAGAATCCATGCTAAACTGCTTTGAGCTCCCGCAAGTAACAAGCTAGTTGTTTCAATTGGTAGGAGTTCGCCACCTACTACGTCTGGTGTTAATGTTCTTCCTGCTAGACTTAGTTTTCTATCACTAGGATCAAAGTCTACCAAGTTTAATCCAAATAATCCATTAAAAAAACAGTGAGATGCATTTCCATTAACATCTGCATTGGCTAGACCAATTGAAGTGCCAAAGGGGGTTACAATATTTCCACTCTCACTTTGGTCAAGAGCTGTACTGGTAGTTACAAATGGCAAAAATGCAAAGCGACCGCCACCTGGAGTTAGTCCTTCTCCAAGGTTACTTTCAGCCATCACATAAATTCCGCCACCTGCGTTTAGAAATGAAACAATATCTGCAGATCTTGCGTTTAGTATGTCAAGCTCAGCTTGTGTTAAAACTCCTCCAAAATCTGATGCAACAACAATCGATGAGTATGTTGTACCTAATTGATTTAGCGCTGCATTCAAGGTAGTCGCGTCATGATGATCAAAATCTGTTCCAAGAATATAACCAGCTGCTATAAACCCATTTACACCATTAGTGTGCCCTACAGGAGGAGATATCTTTGATTCTACAAATAGTATTTTTGTTACTCCACCACTCACAAATGTGTTAAAGGCAGGATCTTGGATGAAATTAACTCCTTTTTTAATTAGGTTTCTTGAACCTGCTGAGTTACCGCCTAAGAATGAATGAAAGTCAGGATCATGACACGTCAAAAAGAAGTTACCTGATACTGCTGCAGAAGCTTGTTGAAATGAAAATCCTGAGGATATAATTATAGCTACCAATGCCAGAGGTAAAATTTTTGATATTTTATTCACAGAATTGGTTTGTGATAGAATTAAAACAGTTTATGAAATATGAGATATAGACTTGCAGCTTCATTTGTAATGTGGTTTAGTGAAATTACTTTTTTCTAACTAGAACCAATCCGATTCCAACGACGGATAACACTACAGGAAGCAACCAAGTTGCGTTTGTTTGAACTCCAGATAGTAACAAAGCTGCTGAATCAATCTGAATGATTTGGCCGCCAACAGCTGGTTGATCTGGTCTTTCACATAAAAGACTGGTAGGATTTAATGTGGTACCAGATGGACAAGTTGAAGGAGCCTCACAGATATCAAAATCTAGGTTTGTATCAGGGGGACATGAGGGCGAGATATCCCCAGGTTGGCATAAAGAACCGTCAAAAGAGGTGCCAACTGGACAGCCCTCTACAGCACACAGAGGAACACCATCTATGGTGGCACCTTCAATGAGGGTTGTACCAAGGGGACATGATGGCTGCTGGGTTCCACCATTACCAGCTTGGGCACTGCCAACGGTTGAAACGGTTGTTAGTGTAAAAATCAATAATAACACAATAGAGCCTACTTTAATCTTCAATTATCCTAATTCCATAATTCTAATAAAAAGCGTTATGAACTTGGTAGTCTAGATCAAACTAGGAATTATGAATTTTCAGGTTTCCTAGAAACTACAAACATGCCTATTCCAACTATAGATAACACTACAGGAATCATCCAAGTTGTAGATTGAGCACCAGCTAGTAATAGAGAAGTTGTTTCAATTGGTACGAGATCTCCTCCTACAGAACCATCCCCATTACCTGCTCCATCAATAATATGGCATACATTTAGTATTCTTACAACAGGATTGCCCTGTTGATCAACCAAAAGGACACCAACCTCTCCACAATATCTAGTGCCTGGGGTGGGGGGTTTATGATCAATTATTGTCTGAACTCTTGCAGGCTGCTCGTTATGCAGTTGTAAACCCAAGGCTGGTAAATCCAACTCAAAGAAGACATCAAAGAAGCTATTAGCTGTTCCATCGGGAGCAAAAGGAGGAAGATCCAAGCGATCTTGTTGTGTATTTGCGTTCTCCTCAATTTCTCCTAGTGAAGGCCTAGCCGGGTTTAATCCTAAATTCACAGGTCCTAAGGGGCTAAAACCTGTGAGCTCCATTTGTACTAGCTCGATAGGAACTTGTTCAAGTAGATCAAAATCAGGATCACCTAGATGACCCAAATTTACATGTACAATAGACGGCCCTGTAAGCGTTACAAGGAATGCGGGGCCAGCAGGCAAAACCTCTAATTCAATCTGTGCTGTGGTCTGTGGAAAGGTATCTATCTCTATATCAGGTGGTGGTAATCCACCCAATGCACTTGGTATGTTTCCAGAAGATATAGTCCAGCCTAGAAATATTACGAAAATAATTGTTGAATGTCGAAATGACATGTACGGGATTATATTAAATCAATAATTAGGTTTATGAAATAGGTATACTGGATTTAGTAGTTCATGTTGTAAAGTGATTTAATAAAAATAAGAACCCTTATCGATACAGTTTTAGTGAATTAAGAATTTTCAGGTTTCCTAGAAACTACAAACAATCCAATTCCTACTATAGATAACACTACAGGAATCATCCAAGTTGTAGATTGAGCACCAGCTAATAACAAAGCTGCTGAATCAATCTGAATGATATTGCCACCGACAACTTCATCTTGAATTACGCTAACAGTATCAATGTAACCTCCAAGTGAATCACTTGTTCCTGCAGCTCTAAATTCTAGTACTGTCGAACTACCTGTGGCTGTCACTTGATATGATTTTGGCATCCATACGGTAGAGCCAGTACCTGCTCCGGTAATTGAATCAATTTGATTTCCGTTCCAATAAACCTCGATAACATTTGAAGTAGACCCAACACCTGGTCTTGGACTATAGATAAAAGAAAGTTGGTATTGTACACCTGCAGCAGTTGACAAGGTTTGAGCCATACCGCTATTACTAGTACTGTCTAACTCTACAAATTGGTCGCCAGCTCCCACTGCAGGTGCTCCAGCAACATTGTCTTGTATTTCAATTCCCCCACCAAACGTTGTGCTCCATCCTGGAATGCTTGCAAATATGCTAAAAGTTCCTGTTGGGATATTAGGAGATTCAAAACTTCCATTAGTAACTAGCTCTGTGACTGAAAATGCATGATTAGATGGTACTGCCAGAAGAACTAAAGATAATGTTATTGCAATTGTGTGCTTTTGATTCACAAATATTATCAAGAAGATATAATTAAACGTCTTATGCAATATCTACTCTATACTATATCATCTAGTTTTAAGCACCAATTGAATTACTCTATGGGTAAAATTTTAAGTGAATTATTTTCTTTTCAGTCTAAGGACTACAAAGCCTGTACCTACTACTACAGCAAGTATTGGTGCCATCCATACTGAGACAGAAGATAATCCTGTAATAACTAGCGCTACATTATCTATCGGCAAGAGTTCTCCTCCTACTATTACCATTGTGTCAATGGTCAAGCTAACGTCATCAATCACATAGTTAAAGAATAAAAGATTGTCTTCTTCTGTGAAGCTTAGTCTAACTGTTTGACCTTCCAGAGATTGCATAAGAGTAGTGATATCAAATGCACGTATATTCGGTCCAGGTTGTGATAAAGTGTCACCAGGATTTGTATCAAAAATTGTACCAAGAACAAATGTTCCAGTAGAATCTCTAATTTCTACACGGACTTCTTGATTAGGATCACTAAATTCACTGGCCCAATTGAAAATTCTATCATTCCAGCTTACAGCTGCTGATTGAACTCCTGATGGAACAACGAAAGGCTCCCCTAGCATGTTAGTTCCTGGACCTGTCTGGTCAGTCATTGCATCAAAGCTTCCAGAAATTGGAGCTATGGAACCAAGAGGACTTTGGGTCACAAAAGTGCCATCGTTAATGAACCAATTTCCAGCGCCAGGATTTGTAATTGTCCATCCAGTAAAATCTCCAGTTTCAAAATCTCCATTTACTATCTGTTCTACTGGAGTTGCAAATACTGGTATATCGAATCCACCAAACAGTATTAATGGTAAAATCCCTACTACAAGTCTATGTATTTTCATTGATTTTCTATATTTTAGGGAATTAATACTTTTATGAAAGTCATAATATAGACGAGCTGTTCCATTTTTCAAATTGTAGTGATTTAGTGAAATAAGAACACTTGGTGTTTCAGATTTGAGATGACATAGATTATTGTCCACTACAATCAGACATTGCATTATACCAAAATTATAGAATAAAACTTACATGCTGGGAAAAAAGTATACCAGAAGTATACCATCGAAGTTGGTTGCAAAAATACAGAATCTGAATTAATTTAGATTAGTTTCTTGTGTCAAAGTGTGATAAAAAAAAAGAAATAGTGAATAAATTTTATCCCCCATGGTTTGAATATTTCGGTAGTTGTTGTGCACTGTGCACACACCCTGTCTTATCATCCTTTCATGCTCGAAGAAATTTGTGTGGATAGGACCAATAATAGTATTAATTGCAAGTATCTTACTAGGACCTCTACTTGTCTCTGATGTATTTGGAGAGGAAAAGGTTCCTGAAAAGTATGCTCCCGATAGGCTTTTAATCAAATTCAAAAATGATGTTTCAACCTCTCAAAAATACAAGTTATTGAAGGAAAATGGGGCAGTAGAATTATCTGAGATAAAGCCACTTGGAATTAAGGTTATTAAGGTTCCAGAGCATGCGCTTGAAAGTGCCAAGGCATTGCTGTCAAAAAAATATGTAGAATATGTAGAATTGGATTACATGTTTGAGCCTGCAGCCATCCCAAACGACCCTTATTTTTCAAACCAGTGGCATTTACAATCAATAAAGGCAGCTCAGGCATGGGATATTTCAAAGGGTAGTTCTATTCCCATTGCCATTTTGGACACTGGCGTAGACCCAAACCATCCTGATTTGAAAGATAAGCTAACGTTGGGTTATAATTTCTACAATAACAACAATGACTGGAAAGATGTTTGTGGCCATGGAACCGCAGTTGCAGGTTCTGCAGCTGCAATTACTAATAACGGCATAGGTGTATCAGGGGTTGCATGGAACAATCCAATCATTCCAATTAGAATTTCTGACACAAACTGCTACGGATATTATTCTTCAATTATAAATGGAATTGTTTATGCTGCAAACAATGATGCAAGAGTTGTCAACATTAGTTTTCAGATCTTCAATGGAGCTGCATTGACTGATGCTGCACGATACATGCATGATCGTGGTGGATGGGTAGTCGCTGCAGCTGGGAACACAGGGAAACTTGAAAGTTATTCTGATAATCCATACATTATTTCTGTTGGCGCAACAAGCTCAAGTGGTGCAGCTGCTAGCTTTTCATCGTATGGACCTTATGTTGACTTTGCAGCACCTGGCTCTAGTATTTTAACAACAAGAGCTGGTGGAACATATGGATATGCCAGTGGCACTTCATTTGCATCACCAATAGTTGCAGGTGTAGTTGGATTGGTGATTTCAAATAATCCTTCGATGACTTCACAGCAAGTCTATGACGCAATAAAAAATTCTGCTATTGATAAAGGAACTGCTGGACGCGATGCGAACTATGGTTGGGGTATAGTTGATGCATATGGAGCATTATCACAAAACAAGCCACCACCTCCAATAGATACTTCTCCACCTGCAGTTACAATTACAAATCCACAAAATGGAGCGTATGTAACTGGTTCATTTACGGTTTCAGTTAGCTCGTCAGACAATGTGGCTGTAAGCAAGGTAGAGTTGTATCTTGATGGAGTTTTGAATGGCCAAAGAACAAGCACACCATACAATTTTGCACTTGATGCAAGTACAATGAGTGAGGGAACCCATGAGATAAAGGCAGTCTCAGTTGATTCTAGTGGAAACTCTAACTTTGCTAAAATTACAGTAACTAAAAAGACAAGTGACACTACGCCGCCTACAGTTACAATTACAAATCCACAAGATGGATCTACAATTAGTGGTCTAACGATGGTAAGCGTTGCTGCAACTGATGATATTGCTGTTAGCTATGTAGAGTTATACGTAAATGATGTTTTACTCTCTAAAAAGATAGGTAGCCCATATGATTTTGCAATTGATGCAAAAAATTTACCACCTGGTTCAAACGTATTAAAAGCAAAGGCAGTTGACTCCACCAATAATTTTAGTGAAGACACCATTACCGTTTTAGTGCAAGAAAACACTGTGCCACCATCCATTTCAATAACCAACCCAACTAATGGAGCCATAGTAAGCGGATATGTCAAAATGTCAGCAGTACCGTCAAATTTTGCAACAACCCCTTCAGTGAATTTTTTCATTGACGGTGTACTAAAATCAACTGACGCTTCTTCACCATATGAATACTATTGGAACACTAATTTGCAGTCTGTAGGTTTACACACAATTACAGTACAGGCATTTGATTCAAACGGGAACACTGCATCAAATAGCATTTCGGTCAATATTGCTGTAAAACCACTAAATAATTAATTATCAAAAGAAAAAGGCAAAAATTACTTTTTTATAATTTCATACAAGAATACTTGAGCGATCATGATAGCCATTCCATCAAGCACACATATTTAAAAAAATTATTTTTATTATTGCAAAATAGTTGAAATTGATTTAATTTCGTCTCAGCTTAAATGCTACGAAACCTGCACCAGCAAGAACAATTGGTACAATCCAAGATAAACTGCTTTGTGCTCCTGCAAGTAAGAGAGCAGTTGAATCAATTGGAATAATCTGACCACCTACTATCTCAGTTGGAGGCACTATTATCTGACATATAGAATCACAGGTTGCAGTGTTTGGAGGCTCACATTGTTCACTTGGTGGGTTTATGATTCCATCACCACAAACTGGTGCAGGAGGTGTGTAACAAAATGTTATATGACTTAGACCAAAAAGGTTGTTATTGTTTGTATTTGTTGGGGTTACAAGGTCGGTGTCACTTGTTTCGCCGGTTCCATAGTTGTAGACGTTAGCATTAGGACCACCTTTCACAATAACCTCCTGGACTGGAAGGTTAGATGTCCAATCGATAGGCACACCAGGGTTGCTATTTGCATCAAAGGTGGGATTAAGAGTTACAGATAGTGTTCCGTCAGTGGTAAGAAAATTAGGTCCCTCAACTTTGAGAAATGCCGATCCAGCTGAACAGACAGGATTACCAGAAACGAAAGTTGGAGTGACATGAGTTGCATCTGCCAGTTGGCTAATAGGAACTAATCCAAGAAGAAAAATACTTAATATAATAATTGTCCTAGACGACACAGATGTTAATTGTATTCTCAAAGTCAAATATGTAGATAAAAATTTGAATTTAGCCTTTGTGAACTTGCAACTCTAGATTATCTAATTCATATTTTAAAATAATTTTTAGAAACGAAAAATAAAAAAGAATTACTTTGTTCGGAATTTAATTAGATAAAATAAAGATCCTGATGCTCCAAAAATAGGAATCATCCATACTGCGTTTCCTGATAGCCCTGCAAGCAATAGTGCAGTTGCATCAATTGGAATTATTTGACCTCCTACAGGGACCTCATCAGGCGGAGACCCATCACAAATTCTAGGGTCATTTGTGTAAAAGAAATATGCATTGCTGTTTTTACCATTAACATTAATGTTATCACCATGAATCTGATAGTACTTGTTACCATTTGCATTAAATGTAATTTTTAAATGAGTGTGTGCATCCGATTGTGCTAATAATTGTCCTGGACTAGTTTCGCCTGAAGCTGGAACAAGGACATCAAAGGGAGGAGAGACATCAGTATTTACAGAACCAGATGATATTCCAGTTTCAGTCTTAAAATCAACCGATGATATCGCCACAGCTGTTGGATAGTTGGTCCCATCTGTACCACTGAACATAGTTAATCTAACAGTGTTTGGACCACCGTTATGATTTAGTAAGTATAGATCTACCTCAACCATTGTGCTTCCAGTTGGAGAACATTGATTTATCTCAAAACCTGGGGAACTGGTATATGAAGTAGGCTTGCCACTAATTGAATGTCCAAAAAAATGTATTTGTCCCTGGTTAGTGGCATAAGCTGGTACCATCATTTGACCGGATATAGTAGAACCAAGTAGAACAGTTAAAATTAAAATTGTCATGAATTTATTGTAATTTTGCATGATAGCTCAACAATCCAATAACAAAAATTGAATATTAGACTTTGTGAACTTGTTATTCTAGACTACAAAGTTCATGTTGTAAAGTTAATTTTGCAAAATTGAAAAAAGAGTTTACTCTCTAGTTCGAAACTTTATCAAATAAAATCCAGTGCCGGTTACAGCAAATGTTGGGATCATCCATAGTGCATTGCTTGATAGTCCTGCAAGCAATAGTGCTGTGTTGTCAATTGATAAGAGTGTGCCTCCAACTGGGTCACACACCCCAAGGTCTCCTGTTACTTGCATGTCAAATGCTGTTAGGCCTCCATGATCCTCTAGTGCTACTGCGATGTAGTTTATACCCTGGTTCACAGGAACTGCACTAAAGTCACCAGAATACTCCCATCGAAAAGTATATCCTTCTGCATTTGCTGCAGCGACAAGTGCCCCATTGAGATAAAGTTTGAAACCATTGTCAACTCCAAGATCCCATCTTACAGTACTAAGGTCCACGCAGGATAAATCAAGGCTGCGCCTCACCCATAGGTCATCGCCATCAGAGCCGTCTGCTGGCCAGACAGTTACCCTGGAAAAGTGACCAGATACATCAGGTCCAAAGGGCCCAATCTGGTTTCCAAATGGTGCATTTCCTGATGATGGAAAAAGTATCCCAATTCCCGTACTGGTGTTCCAGGTTGGATCACCGGTTGGATTTGCAAAGGTGTATTCCCAGACTGTACCTGGGGTAAGTAAGGTTGTCGGAACTGCATATGCAAACCCCATAAATTGTAGGGAAAATAATGAAAGTATAAAAAATACTAGTATGATATTTGGTATTTGCCTTTTTTTTATCACAAAGAAATTACCTAATATTACATACTAAAACAGTATGAACTATCTAGTATAGATTAAAAACTATATTTCGTTTTTTTGAGATAAAACATGTATGATTTTTTTTAATAAAAAATAAAAAAAAGAGATTTACTAGTCAGGTTATTGGCTAGTCAAATGTTTCTATGGTGTTATTGGTGCACACTCTGGATCGGCTATATCTGTTAGACCATCCCAGTCGTTGTCTTTTCCATCACTACAGAAACCTGCTTCTCTAAGTAATACATCAGTTGTTTCTTTGCCTATGAGGATGATCTTTACGTCTTCGATTTCTTGTACATCACATCTTTGTTCGTTGTCTCCTTCATCTGTTACACAGGTTATTGGAACTTGTACACTTCTTGTAGGTGATGTAATATCAACAGAACCTGTACCAACGATTGGTCCATGCTGTCCACCAGTAACTATGTCGTCAGTTGGATTCGCATCATGACCACTAACATGACAAATGACTTTTGTTCCTGCTGGAACTGGTAGGTCAAATGTTAGGTCACAAAATTGAATGAACTGAAAGGCTGGTGTTGTTGGTAGAGCTGCTGCATAGAAGTCCCAGTCGATTTGTACGTTGTGTACTTCTCCTGGTGTTGTGAATTGTTTGTGATCTGTTGCACCGAACTGTTGTACGTATGCGTTAATCACAGTGTCTAGCGAGCCAAATCCGGCCACTGAACCTATTGCACCTATTGCAATAAGAATTAGTAATTTGCTTGTCATTAATACTCACATATTGGTATGATAATAAACCATTGTGAAACAATGAATCAATAGTTTCTAATCTAGATTATCTAGTACTGAAATTATGAAAATTCTGATTGTGTATGATTAATTAGTTATATTCATGATATAATGATGACTAGAGCAACCTTAAAAAAATATAGGAAGAAAAAAGAAAAATTAGCTAATAGTTTTTCCTTGATACTTGAAATCTTACTAGCGCAAATGACGTACCTGCAACTGCTGCTAATGCTGGTAAAATCCAAAGTGCGTTTGTGGATAGACCTGCTATTACTAAGGAATAGTTATCAATAGGTAAAATCAATCCTCCTACTGGATTTTCTGTAATCTCAATCTTTAGTTTTGCAATAAATGCAGCCAAGAATCCATTAATGTCAGGTGCTGGAAATACAATTCCACCTGGTGCTGTTAACGCGGCATTAAATGGTGGACTAACTTCATCTCCAATTGCCAAGACGTTAATTTTGTCAACTCCAAGAGCTCGCACAGCAGTCCCAGCTGCTAAAGTACTTACATCACAAGCCGTTGGGAAAGCACCCGCGTCACATGCTCCAGAAAATACACCACCTATTACGGTAGGTTTTCCATCAGTAACTATGTCTATTACCTGATCTGCACCAGTAAAATAACTAAATTGGGCTTCACAAAGCGTTAGTGCGTCCTCTATATTGGTACCTCCACCACTAAACGGAAGATTAGCAATGGTCACTAGATCTGCAAAATTTTGTACATCTAGAAGGGTATTCATGTCTGAGGGTCCTAATTCAAGAACTGTACTGGTTGCATAGGAAATAATAGTTAATCTAACCATTTTTCCTACTAGCCCAGCCTGAACAGTAGGGTCTTCAAGGGCTGCTTTAACCCCTGGAACAATAATATTATTCCAATCGTCTAACCCAATACTTCCTGACCTATCCAATGCAATACACAGTTCTCTTTCTGGAGGAAATGCAAAAGCACTAGACATGGAAGGAATGATTCCTAGTGTTAATATTATAGTCAAAGTAATTGCTGCAATTTTTTTGTCGTTACTAGATCTCATCAATTTTATAATGATTTTTGATTTAAAACTATTGAGAAACAGACATTCTAGTACGTCAAATCTAGACTAGAAATTCTACTTTTTCCAAATCTTTTGTACGGTCTCAGGTCACCACCTCTATAAGGTCACCACCTCTATAAGATCCCCACCAATTGCAAACAAATGAAAAAGTGACATCATGATAAATAAAACCAATAAAAATTGGGTTCCCAGCAGAACTGGATTAAAATTCTTGCCAACTAACAAGCCAATTGATTTTGGTTTTTTGGATGTGATGGATACTTTTTTTAAAAGTTTTGCCTCGTAAACTTTGGCAGAAAAATAGAGCCCCAAAATAAAAATAAAATACAATGCAAACGATATCGTGCTTGCATTGTACGGCTCTAAAATTTTAAACAAGAACCCAGTAATCATATCTCCCTCTGGCGATATGCTATAACTAAGCGATACCTGAATTGTCATATAAGTTATAATATTAAAAATGATTGCAACAATGAAGAGCCTGTAATCTGCTTTTTTTGGCTTGGTTTGGTTAGTATCCTTTGTTTTTTTAATTTCTGGAGGCAAACCCAATCGAATGCGTCTGATTTTTTCTTTTTTTGCTTTCCTTCGCTTTTGTTCAGAATCTATTACAAATACAATGACAGAGCTGGCAACCATGAATATAGGATTTCTAAACAATAAGAGAATGTCTCCAATATACGGGGTTGAAAAAAGTACCTTTCCATTAATGTTTTCAACAGTAAAGAATCCCTGGTCTCTATCGGGATTATTGTCTCCTTTTATTACAAAGCCTAGTTCGGTGTCATCAATTATCCTATGTACTATATTTTTAGTGAGAGGGCCTTGTATAATGGTATAACTTACTATATCATCTATTTGGTAGGTAGGTTGCTTCTTAATTATTACCATCGAACCAGGTTGGATAGTTGGAAGCATACTTTGCCCGTAGACAATTAGGAAACTAGTATCTCCACCAAAGTTGCTAGGCCAAAGAAATACCAAGAATAGTAAAAATATAACAATTAATAAAATGATTACCGCTTTATTCAACAAGAGCAATTACAATATGCAATATTTACGAGTAGCTCGCTAAGATTCATTATTGAGTTATCTTTATGACTAAGAACTAAATCTAGACTATACAATCCATTTTGTATTTACACAAGAATTAAAAAGATCACAAAAAATAATATATAATATCTAATTTTTTAATCCTTGATACATTTTTTACTTTAGATTACTCATAAAGTATTACATTACCATTCTGGAATGATAAATTGCTCGTAAGTGCCGATCATGCTTTTATAGATCGGCTCTCATAAATAATTGGGCATTGAGAGCAATGGATGAGCGTGCAAATAATATATCATTTGATATTATCAAGGGGGCAAAAAAGAAATGAGCTCCTGGAAGCGAGGCTTTTTAGAGATTATCGCAGAGATTCTTGATAATCTTGCAAGTAATCAGCTAAGAAAAACTCACATCACATTCAAGTGTAATCTTGACTCGCGTGCAGTAACAAAATATCTTTCAGTTATGCTCTATGTAGGTTTAGTAGCAGTCTCAAAAAAGGACTCAAATTATTACACAATTACAGAAAAGGGAATACAATACAGAAACCAGTTCAACTCCTTTGCATCTATGATGGAAAAGGATCTGAAACACATTACAATGCAACACACAACTACACAAGAACTCATTGCAGATTTTAAGATGCGAAGGGCTTAACATGGAAGTATCTGATGTAGATAAGAGCTCTAAATGGCAAAACATCCTAAACAAATTTCATAACAAAAAAGACCAGGCAACTGAAAAATTAATCCAAACACAAACCCAAATTGATATCGACCAGTCTATCTCAAACAATATTTCAAACGAAAAGGAATCTCCCAAGCAAGAGCAGCCAAAGACTGTATCTCCAAAAATAGAAAAAATTAGAACCGACTATGGGTATGAGATGCAACTGATCAATCACCTACATCAAAAGGAGATTGGGGATTTTTCAAGATTAGAATCGATTAAAAATTATCTTATGGTTGGGCAGCCATTGCTCCATGAGGACAAAGTTTACCTCCAACACCAGTACGAACAGCTAAAAAAAATTTTAAAATTAAATGAAGAATTCAATACAAGTACCGTAGCAAGGACAAGAACTGCACCATTACAGCCACAGGCCATACTAATTGATGATGTAGAGGAGACTCCAACACATAATTTTATCTCGCTGAGTAAAACAATATCAAACCTTATTCGTAATTCCACACCTCATTTTACTATAGGAATCTATGGGGAGTGGGGAACAGGCAAGACAACTCTAATGAAGTCAATTGATGCCAACTTTGCAGACAAAGAGATGTACGAAGGCGGACAAAAAATTCTTCCAATCTGGTTTAATGCTTGGAAATATGAAAGAGAGGACAACCTTGCAACTGTCTCTTTGCTAAAAACCGTAGGATATTCAATGGCAGGTCACCAAAGGTTTGATACACTTTCTAAAACAATCTTCAAGGGGTTAACAATCGTTAGTAAGGATATGATGCAACATATTGCAATGCAGATAGTAGCAAAACAAAACTCTATTGACGATGAAGAAATTGATAAAAAAATGGATTACCTCAATAAGATGTATCGAGATTCAGTCTATTATGAAGGCCTTGACAAGATAATAGACGAGATGCGCGCAATTAGAGAAAAAGACCCTGAATCCAGGGTAGTCATATTCATTGATGATCTAGACAGGTGCTCTCCAAACAAGGCACTAGAGGTCCTAGAATCAATTAAGCTATTCCTAGACATTGAAGGGTTTGTATTTGTGATAGGATTAAGCCACAAAACCGTTACCCAGCTAATCTCGCACGCATACGAGGCTACAGGAATCAAGGGTGAAGACTATATCAAAAAAATAATTCAAATCCCAATAAAGATTCCAAGTTGGTCAAAAGAAAGCATCATTGATTTGATTGATAACTCCATTACCCAGCGACTCAACTCTGACTATACAAAGTTTCTAACTCAAAACTCTGCAATGATTGCAAAAGTAATAGATTACAATCCACGACAGCTAAAGCGGTTTATCAATAATGTAATTATTGCATTTGAAACATTTGCAAACAAGCAAGGCTCACCTGAGATTCAGTTCAATGAAATATTTCTAGGCAAGATACTAAAATCTGAATGGCCAGATTTTTATGCCGAGTTTGTTAGCAACAAAGACTTTAGAGAGGTCATAAGATGGATGATTACAAGACCAGGCCAGATGCGCAAATACTTCAAGTATCTTAGGACACCAACCGACGAATTTCCAGTCGAGCAAAAAAACAATCGCCAGCTATTTTTGCAAAAACTCACAGAGCACACAAATGGAAGAATAAACTCTTTGATGATTGACATACTATCTGACTTTGATAATGACACATGGTTTTTCTTTGATAATGTAAAAGACGTGCTATTTGGAATACAAAACTGGAAGATAATTGATAGTGTAATGGATGTAGTTGAAGAATTTTCATACGAGATTCCAATAGGCTCAAACAAATCAAAAGAAAAAAAGAATGAACTAGCAACTAAATGATCCAATGGTTTTCACAAAATCGATAGATTTAACAAAATAATATTTTGTAATGTTTGTCTCATGACTGGTTTTTTTAACAGATCCAGATTGGCTGTTCTTTTTGTTTAATATGCCATTGAGGAACAGTGATTGTGCACAAAGATCCAGATTCTTTATTGATGAATAATTCACAATTCTTGTCATGAGAAATGGGAAAAGAAGGGATACACTTACCATACTATCTGAATTACTTGATAATATGAAGGAACCAAAGCGCTTAACTCACTTACTTTATGCCTCAAACCTCAGCTACGCCCAACTATCCAAATATCTTAAAATGGTAACTGAGATGGGACTAGCCCAGGAGAAGAAGAAACCTTTTCATTCATATTTTATAACAAATGATGGAAAATTTTTTGTTGAGATGGTAAACAAACGACAAGAAAAAACCTCACTAATTATTCCATTAAATCAAATTAAATAATTCAACTGCCTTTACAAATGAAACATTTTTCATGGCAGGACAAATTTGCTGAACTTTTTCATACGGATCTTGCTCAAAGGCAAGTTCAAGTGTAGAGATCCTTTGCTGGCAGTACATTTTTACCAATCCTAAATTGTTAATCCTCTCATCAAGTTTATCTGCATATTCTTTAGCTCCATCCAAAGATCTGATCTCTCTTAGATGCAAAAACTCGTTTACTATTTGTTGTATCTCCGAAAACTCACCAGCATAAGCCATTGTTGCAACTGACGCCTGAATATTTTCCACCGCCTTACTCATTCCTGCCTGTGATGTAAGATTTCCAAATATTGCAACAAAGGCGAATATAATTATAATTAGCAAAATAATTCTTGTTACCATTATAAAATAAAAAGATTTATTGGTTTTACAACTTGTGAAGCTTGTAATCTAGATTAGCTAATCCACTCTGTAATTTTCATCTAAAATTTTTAAGAAAAATTATTTTACTGTATGTTTTTGATATTTTTAAAAGCATAAATAAAATTTGGGACAATCTTTTTGTGAATCATATCCAAATTATTTCGATCAAAATATTTCAAATTATGGATTACGTAGTTCGGATCCATTATATAGTAAATTGTTACAGAACATTAGGGGAATCCTGCACGCCCAAAAACGAAGTGATTTATCATTTTGTCTCTCAGTGTCTGGATCCCCCACTAGTTAACTGACTTAACTAATAGATATTAGACATAGAGTCTCGTTGTTATTTTCTTGTATGTTTATTTTTGAAAACCATGTCTCATTCGTGAAATGAAAAATTAGGTTTAAAAGACACCAAATATCTTTTTTAAGAAATGGGGCGTCGAAAGACCCAAAAAATCATAAAAACTGGGCCAAAAAATGTTACAACAGGAATGTGTCCATTATGCAAGACTATAGGTAGAATATTCATTTTAGGTCAACCAGGAAAGGAAAGAGCAAAGTGTCCTGCATGTAATCAGGAATTTGATTTATAGAAAAAAATTCACCCCAGCCCTCAACAAATTTACCCTAATCTTTTTAAGGTCTTTTTCTTCTTTTAAAATTCATGAGTTCAGGCGATGCGGAAACAATCTATGAACGAGTAGCAAAACTTGAAGATGAGATTGCTTCACTAAGAAACGAAGTTGATGTTCTAAAGAAGGCTTTACGAAACAAAATTGCAAGACATGAGGTTTCACAGCTAAAGAAAGGAAAAGACATTACATCAATTATTGATTAATTTTTTTCCCTAATACTTTTAATCAATTCTAAAATAAAATCAACGTCTTCTGCATTTGGATTTATCTCTAAATATCGATTCAACAGTTCTAAGGCGTCATTATAGTTTAGCAATCTTTCCTCCATGATTCCTTTGTCACGAATATCTTCAGGGGAGTCTGGCTGTAGTGCAAGAACCATGTTGATACATCTCATAGCCCTGTCATATGCATAAGACTGGACGTAGGAATTTTTTAGATTCCTAGTCATACGAATTAAAATTTGTTCATCTGTAATGTCGTTTAAAAACTCTGGCAAAAATTCAACCTCCCCTCCATACTTTTGATAAAGTATCTCGCTTAGGTCATCAATCCCTAATAATTTTCCTCCATTGAATGGATCAAAAACCATCTCCTCGCCATATTTTACTACTACATGGCTTGGAAAGCCAGCAATGTGCAAGTCTAGTCCTATGTGCTTTGCAACCTCGGTATAAATTATTGAGAGCGTAATTGGAATCCCAGACTTTTTGTCTAGTACCGCACTGAGAAAATTATTTTTGGGATTATAGTAATCATCTGTATCTCCTTTGAATCCATGATGACTAAAGAGGTGCTCGTTTAGAATAGAAATTCTATACGTTGGGTTATCATTTTGATTGATAGCAAGTTTTAGTGACTTTCCAATGTCGTCTAATTTTTTTATGTATTTGGAGATATCCAGAGTAGGATATTCTAGAATCTGTGAAAGTTTTAGACACTTTTCAACCAAGCTATAGTTTGGATTTTTTGCAAATGATTCCCACTCTGTAACAAGTGGATCAAATTTTTCATTCACCTTTAAGGTCATTTCTCTATTGAATCCTTTTTAGATATCGTTGTGGATCTTTTAGCTCAAGAGTTGATGGTGGATCTTCTATTAGCATCCTAAATGTCTCCCTTCCGTGTTTTTGGTATATTGTCTGCGTAAAGTCCTTTCCCATGCTTTTTCTTACTTGGTATGATGAAAAGTCGGTGCCCATAAAGGTGGAAAGATAATTTTGAAAGTCAGAGTCGTCTTTTAGAATATTTTGAACTGCAAACTCTGCCATCCCCTCCATGGTGGTAAATGCAGCATGGTGTGTCTGGATTGGCTTGAGCCATCTTTGATAGATATCTAGCAGCTGAGGAATCATCTCAGATATTTTTGGGTCTATCTCTACTTTGGTATAGGTCATCACGTCTGGTCCTAGAACACCGACAATAAAATTATCAGGATTTAGCATAAAAAAGAGATTTGCTCGCTTTGCTGTGGGAAAGTCGTCAGGCACAGGTTGTAACTTGAGATACTCTGTAAGCGCATCTGCAGTAAAATCATCTAACCCTAAAATTATTTTTGCAAGCTCCTCATTGATTGCATTTACCTGGATTACTGCTTGCTTGTTGACGTCCTGCAAGTTTTGCTGCAGCGAGTGAATCTGTTCCTCAAGAATGGTCATTTTCAGCGCTCCCCTGTATCCTGACTTTACAGACTCAAATTTTGATTCAAATGGCGGTCCTTGTTTGTACAAAATTATCTGAGGATAGCTTCCAAGAATGAACTTGTTTAGGTATATTGCAGAATCTAAAAAATCTCCATATGTTGTAGAAATCTTTGAGATGTATGACTTTGCATATGTCGAATAAACTAAAAATTTTGTAGGATCCCTTTTTATCAACGCTGCAATTTTTTTTACGTCCTCATTTGCTACTGCATCAAATAGCTCATCAACAAAAATTCTTGCCTCACCAGCTGAAAACACCTTTTTTCCCTTCATCTTTTTGAACTCTTTTAATTCCAAGTATTCAAGCTTCAATATTGGTAAAATTGAAATTCCAAAAAACTCACTTAGCTTTTCTGCCATTTTTGGAAAAATCTCTTCACAAATATCTTCCAATTTTTCAAACTTTACTGCAAAGCTGGCATCTTCTGAAATTCTATCTGCAAGCTCTGAAATCTCCCTTTCTTCATTTATCTCAACTGATAGCTGGTCAAGTAGGGCCTCTGCAAATTCCTCAAGCTCCCCCATTAACCTTGAATCGCATTTGAACTAAATTTAACATTAACTAGGTACGTTACAGAAAATATAGAATGTAAATCCAATCTGGTTCTTATGACAAAATATAATGGAAATCCGGCATGCGTGAGTCAAATAGGAGTAGAAAAGCTGAAATCACGTGGTTGGGGAACACGAACTTTATAATTTAACCAATAAATGAATCATAGTAAGGAATCAATGTTTGCAAAAAATTAACTAAATTTTTTCTGAATAAACCTTCATCCTTGCCGGATAAGACATATTGTCAATAGGTAATAATTCCATGGCAGAGTCCATTGCATCATTCATTTCCATTTTATCTTCTAGTAGTCCCTCAAGCAGTTCAAGCATGGAAGCATCGTTATCAGAGGAGCTTACTGGGTTATCCCATCCAACTACTGATGAGGCTCCCCTTTGTACAAGAGATTGAGCCAATGAATCTGTATGCATGGTCTTACATCCTCCAAGCACAAAGATTGTCTGTGAGAATTTTCCGTCCATAGCTGAATCAACAAATATTGGTGTTATCGCAAAATATTCACCATTTCTTGAGAGAGTTTGTGTTAGGGATAATGTAATAGGACGGTGTGTACCATTTGCTATGTCCCGAAGGGAATCTGCTACACTTGTAGAAAAAGTTCTTTCTAAGAAAGGTATGCCTTTTTTGACTTGACCAAAAAGCTGTTCTGAAATGTATTTTTCTGTGTCATATTTTTCTCCAGTAAATAATGTTACAGTTTGGTCACCAGAGTCTACTGCTCCATGTGTTCTTATCACGACAAATTTGTAATTTAGTGTTGGTAATTTTTTGTAAAAATCAATTGTGACGTCTTTTGTTGTAACAATGTCTACTGTATATCCGGCGCCGTCAAGTAATTCCGTAGCCTTTTGGATGAAATATTGGTTTTGAATATCATCATACAGCTGATCTATTATTACGGCCTTTTGAGTGGTACTAGTAGTAAGATTGTTTGCCTCTGCTCCACCGTACAAAAATACACTACTTACAAAAACTGAAAGTGCAACAATAATTATTGATACAAGTATCTTTAATCCAAAGAAGTTCTTCATATTAAATTTCATTTTTTGAATTCTTGCTCATCTTCTTATCCTACTTGTCTAGCAACCAGCCAATGATTTTGTTTATGATTTTTGGTTTGGAAGATATAAAGGAAGGTTGATTGCTGATGTCAAAACTGCGTGTTCTTGTATTAAAGAATTTGTCAAAACCATCTTCCTGTTCATTAACTGTTAATGGTTTTTTTGATTTTTTAAAAGAGAGTTTTCCATTTCGAGTCTTGCTGTAAATCATTAGTGCGGTACCTCCAACTGAGCCAAGAATTATACTGTTGATAATTGCAGGTGTTGAATCTTCCTTCCATTCGGCGATAATGGTTTTTGGTTCATTCATCATTACCCTACCGTTTGGTGTGACTTCATTATAGTCGCCTTCCCATTTATCAAAAACAGTCTTAGACCACATACCGGGAGGTGTGGTTGGAAGTTTTGCCGATACAGGAACTAACCTTCCAAGGTCATACCATCCTGAACCCTCAACCTTGCCATCTGTAGATTGAACGTCAAGATAATACTGCGTCTTCCAGTTTGCAGTTATATTCACAGGCCTATCAACAATAACTACAAGGTTCTGAAAACCTGCTGCCATACCTTCTCCTTCATTTGGATAATCTGAACCAAAGTTCATAGTTTTTGCACCGTGAGTATCCCATCCAGAAAATACTTTCTTTATCTTGTTATAGTCCACAATGACCTCAGGTTGGCTCATGGTAATTTCAGCTGTTGAGCCTTCAGAATAGAATCCAGAGCCTATTGCAGAACCGAATGGCGTCCAAACATTAACACGAAATGCTTTTTTGTATTTTGCCTCTATAACATATGGCTCATCCATATTTATTGTGGTAGATGGCTCTAGTGCGTTTGGTATTATTACAGGATTTGGACCCTTGCTTACCCACTTTTCAAATGCATACTCCTCATCAGAGTTTGGCGAGGTTAGGGACGGTTCGGCTATCAAAGCAACCTGTCTTCCGTTATCATACCATCCTGTTCCAAATGGTTTGTAGTCTGGAATGTTCGTTACTAATTCAAGCTTGTATTGTTCATCCCAATTTGCCTTTACTGCGATGGGTTCAGAGACGTCAATGATATTAGTTGGGGAATTGAGATAGTCTCCCAAGTCCCATGAATTAAAAAGGTACCTGATATTATCATTTTTCTTATCTATTACTACATCTGACACTAGCTCAAAATTAACGCTAGACCCCTCATCCTGCCAACCGCCTCCTATAACAGTTCCATACTGGGAAATTGGTTTTAGAAAATGTTGAGTCTTGTAAATGGCAATAAAGTTATGAGATTTTTCATCTACTGTTATAGTTCTCGTGGCTTCGTGATTTACATCCTTCCAAGAATCAAACTTGTGTCGTGTATTAGCAGTTTGTTTTACGACATCTGATATGATCAAGGTATGTTCGGACCCAGAGGGCCAGTCAAATGATAATGGTAATTCGTCTGGAAGATAAATTGTCCCATCTACTGTTATTTCTGTAATTCTTGGTATTGCATCAATTAGAATTGAACCAGTACCAACTGATTTAGTAAAAATTGCCTCTACGGTATGAGACCTATCCATAGTTATAGATAATGGATTTTCATTTGTCCATTGTCCGTCTATTTTCCATCCTGCAAACTCGTATTCCTGCCAGGTTTCAGGAACCTCGTTAATATTAACAACAGTGCCTTCATCATAAATTCCTGAACCAGAAATATAGAGGATATTTGGTGAACTTGAAACTCGTAGAACATGTTGTGGTACAGATTGTTGAGCACTAACGTCAGTTATTGTTACAAGTGTCAAAAAAAATATAGAAAAGACAATTAACTTTAAGGAAATCAATTTCATTCAACACTCACACCACTACAAGCTAGGTAAACCAATTTCGTTCCCATTAACCAATTCAATGAATAACTTTCCATTGGAAGTGATTGTATAAGAACGGTAAGGAATCTGTTTTTTTTCTGCAAGACCTCTTTCAATTAGATCATCAAGGTATTTTGTAAGCTGAAGATAGCTCATGTTTGATTTGTAAAGTATGTGAGTTAAGCGATGTGGTTCTTGCATAATTTGAAGCAGATCTGCCATGATTGTTATTTTGTCTCTTCTTCCAGTGGTTGCTCCCAATGTCTCAAGTGCCATGCCCAAGGGTAAGTCAAGAAAGTAGTTAAAAACAATTAGGAGGATTGGATCTAGATTACTTTTTACAGATTCCAGTCCCCAGAATACTTAATTAGTACTAAATATTCGTGATTATTTGTTCCCTGTTATATTACAACCAGAATTTTTTCAAAAATAATTTTTGCAAAAGTTTTAATTTTTAAAAAAAAAGCGCGGGGAATGGGATTTGAACCCACGAATCATTTCTGACATGGGATTAGCAATCCCACGCCCTACCAGGCTAGGCGATCCCCGCACATCAAAAGCTAAACAGCATCTGTAAATAAAGTCATTCTTCACCAAATCGGGTATAATTTTTAACAATATCTTCTAGCAGCATTCTTTTTCCACCAACAAGTTTCAGTTCTACTTGAATTTTTTTATCCTTGATTGTTA
>DATEAJ010000094.1:0-4178 GCA_035288445.1 Nitrosopumilaceae archaeon | reverse complement strand
ACCAAAACCAGTAGAAACAGGAAAAGAATACGACGTTTCCATAACGGAAATTAGCAGAAAAGGAGACGGTATCGCAAGAGTAGAAGGCTTTGTGATATTTGTCAAAAACGGCAAGGCTGGTCAGAACGCAAAAATAAAGATCACCCAAGTGGGCGGACGATTTGCTTCTGGTGAAATCGTAGAAAGTTCTTCACAACCTGCAGCAGAATCAGCAGCTGAGTAAGCAGTCTGATCAATCCAAAAAACTAATTTTTTCCCAATTTTTTCTTTCTAATTCATTTATTTACGGTAGTGTTCAAACAATACCACGTCAGCCAATCTATATAATAAGTTGGTAGTGATTTTTTTACATGAAGGCGCTAGTCTATGAAGAATATGCTCCTGATGACAATTACAAACGAATTTTAAGATTAAAAGAAGTCCCAGAGCCTAAACCAAAACCTAAGGAAGTTGTTTTCAAAGTAAAAGCTGCTGGTCTAAACTATGATGACATTTGGGGGATGCGTGGAAAACCAATTCAAATACCAATGCCACACATTTCCGGAACCGATGCTGCAGGAGAGGTAATTGCAGTGGGTGACGAGGTAACAAACATCAAAGTTGGAGATAGAGTTGTTTCCCATGGAAATATTTCATGTCGAATTTGTGCAGCTTGTACTGAAGGAAGAGAGTATGACTGTAGAGAAAGAAAGGTATGGGGATTTCAGACAGGACCATTGTGGGGAGGATATTGTGAAATTACTCATCTCCCAGAAGTAAACACTGTAAAGATTCCAGACAATATCAGTTATGAGGAAGCTGCAGCTGCCTCTATGACTCTAATGACATCATGGCACATGTTAGTTGGCAGAGCCAAGATCAAACCAGGTCAAACCGTTCTAATAATGGGAGGTGGTTCTGGCATGGGTACTTTTGGAATTCAAATTGCCAAGTTGTATGATTGTGATGTCATTGCAACTGCAAGTTCAGACAAGCTTGAAAAATGCCTAGAGATTGGCGCAGATTATGCAGTAGATCATAGAAAAGAAGATTGGGATAAAGAAGTTTTTTCTATTACAAAAGAGTTAGCCAAAAAGAAGAATCAACATCCTGGTGTAGATGTAATCTTTGAGCACATTGGAGGTTCACATTGGAATAAGGAATTAATTTTGTTAAAGTATGGCGCAACACTTGTTACAACTGGTGCAACAACTGGTTATGATGTCAAGACAGATCTAAGACATGTTTTTTTCAAAGGAATAAACATCCTAGGTTCCACGCAAGGAACAAGAGCAGAATTGGAAGAATCAATGTACTGGATGTCAAAAGGAAAGATAAGATCAATAATTGATTCTGTCTACACGTTTGAAAATGCAGTAGAAGCCCACACAAAGATGCTTAAAGGAAACGTTTTTGGCAAGATCTTAATGAAACCAGAATAAAATTTAGTGGTTTTAACTAGTTGAGGTAAATCTTTCTGAATATGAATAAGTTGCATAAAACATCGTATTTACAAAATCAATAAACGTCGAATATTATCATTAGATATGATTTTCTGAGACTCTAATGTCTAGCCCTTTTTTGGTCCTACCATTTCATCGCTTTTGACGTCTTGATCCCATCGTCCACGATATCCCTTGACCAGTGCAGCAATCCCAGAACTAATCAAACTCATTACCACCCCAAAGAAAATTAGCTTGTCCTGCATTATAACACCACAATCAGATGATACTGCTCCAGTTTCTGTATAGTTAATGCAGTTGCCAAACTCGTTTACCTGAACTGTAAATTCTAAAAACGATCTTCCAAGTATTCCCAAGACAAGAAAACCAGCAAATACGAGTGTTATTCCCAGCATTATAAAGCGAGTATCGCTCATAGTGTAATTTGCATCGTGTAATATTTAATGTTGTAATGATATCATTTCAGTAGGTAAAATATTAGATGGTTTTTGGATGGGGCAAAAAAAGATCTACAGATTATATAGAATCCACCCAATTAGCAAAACAAGTTTCTTTAGATAAAATAGAGAATATTTTACAAGAAAAAAAGAACAACATAAGTAATGAGATTATTGAAAAATCAAAATCAATTAGGGGTAAAATAGAGACCAACCGAAAGGAGATTATACAGCTATTTTCACAGTTTGAATCAGATGATCTTGGATCACAAGATGTCGACAAACATTTGAAAATAATTATTGAGAGGGGTAAGAGTGCAGTAATTTCTGGAGTAAGAAAAGAAACTTCCAAAAAATTAGATGAGATAAAAAAATATCAGGATGTGGTGAATCTGAACTCAGATGTTGCTCAACTGCTTAAAAGAATTGGCGACATACTAGGTCCAAATTCAAGAGTAATGCATGTTTTTGCAAGAAAATACGCAGACAAACTTAAAGTAATTCTAGCCGATATTGCCAAAACCAAAGCAGATCTGCAAAAACTTGTTAATGAATATGACAAACTTGATTTTGGTATTTCAAACATTTCAGAGTGGTCAAAAAAGATAATTGATTCAAAGAAAGACAACGAAATAAAAAATAACTCCATAGTCAGTACAAAAGAAGAGATTCAAAATAGCATTAAAACAATTCAAAGTTTGGAAGAAGATGTCAAGAATCTAAAATCAAGTAACAGCTATATTGAATTTCTTAATATCAAAAAAGAACTAGAATCACTTGAAGTAGAGAAAGACAGAATAAAACACGAAGTGGATTTCCAGTTTTCAAAAATTTCAAGACCGCTTGGAAAGTATAGTTATGTCTCTTCACTTGAAAAACCACTCAAATTAGTCATGGAAAAGATGAGTGAAAATCCCTATGATATCATTACTAATGAAACAAAAAATGCAGTTATTGAAGTATTGCAAGCAGTAATCAAATCAGTTGTTGCAGGCAACGTATCTGTCAAGGATACCGACAAATCAGTTGAACAAATTGAAGAAACAATTACCAGATTAGATGAATTTTTGAAATTAAAAAATGATTTAGCAAATAAAAAAAATGCACTAGAACAAAAGATTCAATTTAACAGTAAAGACATAGAAGAAAAGGAAAAGAATTTGACCAGAACAAAAGAACGCAAAGCACAGTTAGAATCAGAAATTGTCAATCTTGAAAATCAAATCTATGAAACAGCAAAACTCATACCACAAATTGTAAAAAACATAGAATCAAAATTAAGTGAAATTTTAGGAACGAAATTTACCATAACATGATTTAAGATTAATTAGCTTGAGAGGTAATCTTTTCTTATGATTTTCAAGAAACCAAAGATGCAACGCACCATTATCATTACAAAAGAGACACGTGATGGAATATTGACATATTGTAAGATGAACCATCCAAACGAAGGAATTTTGATTCTACGTGGCAAGTCAAACAGGGGGAATGTTGTAGTCGATGGTCTTGTAATACCTCCATTTTCACACCACGGACCTACATTTGCGGGATTCCCTCATTCATTTTTGCCTTTTGATCCAAGCTATGTAGGAACTGTTCATTCACATCCAATTGGTTCTGCGCAGCCATCTGTTACAGATCTGCACAATTTCTTTGGTTTAGTATCAATGATTGTAAAATCACCATACGAGAACGGAGACATTTTTGCTTACGACCGAGATGGCAACAGTCTTCCAATAACAATCAGTTAACAAAAATTCTGACAAAAACTTATAAGCTTTTTGAACCAAAGTGAAGTGTTTGGATAGACAATACAAGACGTATCTAATTTTCCTTTTCGGTTCACTTGCCATCAGTATTGGGTTACAGTATCTGTTAGGATTTCCATGGGGATTGATAACATCTCTAGCGCTTTTCATATTATTTCCCCTCATCATTAGAAGACGTGCTATGCGGAGAATGGGTGGATATGGTGAAGGTGGAGGCTTCTTTGGTCAAAGCCAAAGTGTAAAGTATATCTGTCTTACATGCAACAACAAATACAAAGGCGGCTCTTGTCCACGATGCGGCTCCAAGATGAAGAGAGCAGATTTCTAAAAGATCACTAAATCATCATGACTCTTGAAGAATTAAGGAAAAAAGCATTATTTCAAAATACGATAGATACATGGATAATGGCGTGCAGTGAAGATAATACAGACTGGTTTTCTCCACAAAACTACAAAAAATTCATAGATTATCTTTCTAAAAGTGGTCTTAAGATGCAAAAGTTTCCTTTATGCATAAAGGAATCTGGCGG
>DATEAJ010000093.1:0-6534 GCA_035288445.1 Nitrosopumilaceae archaeon | reverse complement strand
AAGTAATTCTGCAGACGATGGATTTAGATCGCCTTTTTGATTCATCATGTTGTGTACCCAAACCCAATTTATCTGATTTAGTAATGGCTTGTTTCCCTCATCACCCTTTCGAACTTTGTCTCGAAGGTCTTTTGGGATAGTATTCCACCATTGATCGAAGGTTCTACCCATGGACAGATCATCTTTATTTGATCTAATTAAGTCTTTTGTAAATTATCTAAATAATAGGATGATGTTAAAAACACTAAACGTTTAAAGGGACTTTGAAGAGACTTTGAATTCTTGCAGGTTAAAGTTCTTGGTGCGGCCCAAGAGGTAGGCCGATCGGCATTTCAAGTTAATTGCGATGGTGCAAATTTTCTTTTGGATTATGGTGTTCTTTTAGGAAAAGAACCACAATATCCAATGCATGTAAAACCTAGAGACATAGATGCAGTAGTTATTACTCATGCACATCTTGACCATTCTGGTTATGTACCATCACTTTTTGTAAACGGAAAAAATGATGTCTATGCAACTCCACCAACGTTGGATCTATCTAGGCTTTTGATTGAAGATATGCTGAGGCTACAAAAGAATTTTTTCCCTTTTGAAATGCCAGAAGTTGTCAACATGATAAAACATTCCAAAGAAATAGGATATAGAGAGAAAATCAAGAAAGGTAATGCGTCCTTTGAGCTGCGTGAGTCAGGACACATAGTTGGTGGTGGTGCAGTTATTGTTGAGTCTGAAAATAAAAGACTCTACTATACAGGAGACATCAATCCAAGAGGTTCACGCATGGTACGTGACGCAGACTTTGATTTTGATGAAATTGATTTGTTAATAATGGAAAGTACTTATTCACAGACTGAACAGACACCGCGAAGTGAAACTGAAGAAGAATTCATGGAATTTGCATATGACGTATTAGATAGAAAGGGAACTCTGTTTGTGCCAGCTTTTTCAGTAGAGAGATCTCAGGAGATTGCTTGCGTTTTAAAAAACGCAAAATTCAAACATAAAGTCATAATGGATGGAATGGCCGTAAAGGTAAATGAGATAATGCTTCGCTATCCAGAATACCTACGTGATCCAAAAGTTTTTGCTGATTCAATTCATCAAGCAATGTGGATTAAAGGAGAAAGAGAACGAAAAGATGCGTTGAAAGAACCATGTGTGGTGATATCTCCAGCTGGAATGCTTGTGGGTGGCTCAGCGGTATACTACTTACAACAGCTTGCACTTGATAAGAAAAACGGTATTGCAATGGTATCATACCAAGGAGAGGGGACACCTGGTAGAAAATTACTTGAGACGGGCAAAGTCAATGTTCGTGGAAGAGATGTGAAAACAGAAGCAGATGTTAAACAATTTGAATTTTCTGGTCATGCAGATAGAAAAGATCTTTTCGAGGTTGTCAAGAAAATAAAAGGAAACCCAAAGATTTTAACTATTCATGGAGACAGAGATTCTTGTACAAAGTTTGCAGATGAGATACATGAGAGATTTGGATTTGATGCATCTGCCCCAAAAGCTGGGGAAGTAATTACTGTTTGAGATGCAAGAATTAAAGAAAATAGATTTAGATACTACCATTAATAGTGGACAAGTTTTTCTTTGGGATAAAATTGATGGTATATGGTATGGTGTTAATGGTTCTGAAATTTTAAAGATCATACAAGATCCGTTTAAGATCATCTCTTCAGAAAAAATGACACCTAATTTTTTTAGACAAGATGATAACATGAAAAAAATTCTACGTAGTATAAGAAGAGACAAGCTTGTAAAAGATGCAGTCTCACGATTCCCCGGGTTGAGACTGCTGCGACAAGATCCCTTTCAATGCTACATTTCATTTATTTGTTCATCAAATGCATCAATTGGAAACATAAAACAGATGTTAAAAAAAATTACAAAGAAATTTGGTAAGAGAACAAATTTCGATGGTCATGAATTTCACACTTTCCCGACAGCTGAAAAACTTGCCAATTCTAACATTGCAGAACTTTTATTGTGTGGATTAGGCTTTAGAGCAAAGTACGTAAAGGAAGCATCACAAGACATCGTATCAGGAAGAATAAATTTTAATTATTTAAAAGAGGTGAACTACAAAACTGCGAAGGATATTCTTGTAAGTGTATACGGTATAGGTGATAAGATTGCTGATTGCATACTTTTATTCTCACTTGAAAAAATTGAAGCATTTCCAATTGACAGGTGGACATTACGAATTTTACGAAAGTATTATTCTGATGTGTTTGATGAATCAATCAGTAGATCAATTACTAAGAAAAAATATGAAGATATACATGAAAAAATTGTCAGGCATTTTGGTCCTTTTGCTGGTTATTCACAACAATTTCTTTTCAAAATGGAAAGAGATCTAAATAACAAAAAATGGTTGTAAAAAGCTCTTAATATGGTAGCCCTAGCCAACTTCTTGGGCCTGTAGCTCAGCATGGACAGAGTTCTGGACTTCTAATCCAGTGGTCAAGGGATCGAAGCCCTTCGGGCCCGCTTTTCGTTCATAATTTATTTATCGTCAAGGTATGACGCATAGAATATGAAAGACGTAGAATTGAAGCTGGAAAATTTGAATATAGTTCCTCATAGTGAGATAAAAGGTAGGATTGAAGTGAGATATCAAGGAAGATATGATGGAATTGTGATTAACACTCAAATCTTAAACTCCAACCAACTCATAGTCTACAAATCATACAATGGCAAACCCATTTCACAAAATCTATCAAGGTTATTCATAAGCAAAGATAACATGTCTGAGAATAAAGCAGAGTTTACCGCTGTAATAGAGTTCAAACCCTCTGAACCTCATGATGTAAAGTTTCGCGTTTCTATAATTCAGGAGCATAAGGAAATTGAAAGTGATATATTGTTTGCAAAACTAGTTGTTTAGAATCTAGCCTTTGTGATTATTAGTTTACCTTTCATCCATGGATGAGGTTCGCAGTGATAGTCTATCTCAACTTCGGGTTCTGTGAATAAAAATTCATATATTTCGCCTGGCTTTACTACACCAACAGAACCAAACTTACCACTGTACTTGTCCGTATATTCATGGCCAGAATCAGCTGTTACAGTATGTGGAGTATCATCTATATTTTCCCAGACAACCATGTTATCAATTCCAAGTTGTATGTTTACTAGTTTTGGTACAAAATTATCTTGTTGTTCTGGATTTGAAGAACCTTTTATCATGTCTATTATGGTTCCTTCAAGTGGGTTAAGAATTTCTTCAGAGATTTTTGGTTTTGCTGTAAGTTCTGGGAGATAATATAACTGATAATACGAAATACCAGCTGCCAAACCAACAATCATTGCTATTATTCCTATACCATACGCATGACTTGAGGTTGGCTTGCTCAACGATCCATAATCCTTTTTGCTAGTCTTATAAAGCTATTCGCTCAAAAAAATTGCAGGAAAAATTTATGATTTTTTAAAGTCAGCTGTAGATGGTACTTCATTAACAGAACTAGTTGTAGAAACTGATTTTATTTCTGGTGCCACTTGTTTTGATTCATCTGCAGATGGTGACTTGTCTTTTTCTGGAAGCTTTGATACACCACTTTCTGGTGAAACACCAATTGGTTTGGAGATTTCTTTTTCTATTGCAGGGGGCGGAGTTGGAATTTTCTTTGCTTCATTCATACCATATCTGTAAATGTGGAATAATCCTGCAAATACTAGAGTAATCACTCCAATAAGGAAAAGCGAAAAGTTGTTCATTCCTGATAAAGCGGCGTTGTATGCGGCTATGTTAAGATAAACTTGGAATCCTAATAGTGCGATAATTAACCAATTTATCCATTTTGCAGACAAATGTATTTGTGCTACTTTTTGTGGTCCTTTAGACGCAGCAAGTTTTGCTTTCCTTTCTGCTTCCTTTGACATCTTTATCATCATGTACGAAAATCCAAATCCAAGCGGTACAAGCAAGATCATTACAGTATAGAATAATATCGGATCTATGACTAGTCTTTGCACAAGTGGCATTGCAGTATCTGGCGATATGTAGAATCCCCAGTATGTAGTGACCATGATTTGCGCAATACCAGTAATTCCAAATGCAGTAATTAGTGGTCTGTCTTTCCAAGAGAATTTCTTATATCTGTCAATAAATGGAACTATGAGTAGGGCTAAGATAAACAGTCCAGGCCAGAGTACACCAGTTACAAACTTGTCATATTGCGTTCTAAGAAATGCGTATAGTCCTGTAAGATACCATTCAGGTACAGTGATGCCTGGCGGTACTGTTGGTTCAAATTTGAAACCCATATCAACTGGAAAGACACCACCTGTGATTAGAATGGCACCAGAAATTGCCATTACCATAGGTACGTCAAAGACCAAAAATCTAGGCATATGAACAGCCATCAATCCAAGCATTACTATTGGAAGAATAAACACGTGTTGTGCATAGAATCTTAAAACAAAATCATGAAATCCGCTACCAAACATTGCCTCACGTATTGTAGGTCCTGCAATTGGGATCGAATTGGTAAGTGATGCGGCAATACTAATTGCAAGTTCAGCACGTTCACTAAATATGATATCATATCCTGTAAACGCCTCGAGAATAGTTACTGTTCCAAGTATGACTCCTGTGACCCATAAAATTTCGTTTCGAATTTTGTATCTACCACTAAAGTACTGATAATACATGTGCAAAATTGCCAGAAGTACCATTGCGTTTGATGCGTGATAATGTATGTTTCGAATATGAAAACCAAATGGAACATCGTTGTTAATTTTTTCAACGCTATCCCACGCTCTATTCAATATTGGTTCATAATAGAACATCAAAAGTGCACCACTTATTCCTAGAATTATAAAAACGACAAATGTCAGCATGCCAAGAAATCCAAATGGGCTTACAAATCTTGCTGGAAATGAAAACTTTGTACCAATGAATACAGTTCTATCTAGTCCATCCCATAGCCAGTAAAAGAAGTCTACAAGACCGTTTCTACGACTTAACGAAACGACCATATCCTACAACTCCATTTTCATTGACATTCCATTTTGCGGGAGAAATCCATAAGAATCCATCGGCATCGGCTTCAAGTGTTAGGCTAGGAAGAGTATTTGAAGGAGGAGCTTGAAGTGAAGCTGGTCCTACAAAGGCTGTTCCTGTAAGAGGGTTGTACATGCTTCCATGACATGGACATTCACCTCTCTTTCTTCCCTCTTCTGGCCAATATTTCCATAAACACCAAAGATGCAAGCACACCATACTATAAGCACGAAAAGCATTAACATCTTTTGCATCACCACCAAGTTCTGACGGGAGTCTGATAAATTGCCATTTTCTAAAAGCCTCTTCATCAAGTACACTGTCTCCCGTTTTTGGATATGTAATAACTTCTGCGTGATTTATTGGATAAGTGTTAACATTAGCATGAGTGTCATCTGGCAGGATCACTTTTGCCTTTTCCAATGAAGTAGTATCTGGATTTGGCATAAAATTTCCCCATGGAACATATGGAGCAAATGCAAGTCCTGTTCCTGCAGCGCCCAATAGTTTTAGAAAATCTCGTCTGGATAGTGTACTCTTGGTACCAGAATCCTGTTCAGGCATGCAAGCTTTCGTTTTTGAAAAATTGCATATAAACCTTGTTCTAGTGTTTCTTAGAAATTTTGGTTTTTGTCGTTATTATTATGGCAGCTGTTGCAATTACTATTCCAATGATTATTCCTTGCAGTAAAACAAAGTTTTGATCCAATGCTACTTTTGGGGTTTCAAAGAATGGTCTGTTATCTATGTTTACTGAAATTGTTTTAGATATTTCATTTCCTGCCAAATCTTTTGCTGAAACTTGAATGTCATACTTTCCATTTTCTAGTGTTCTTGTATCAAGCTGTACAAATTTGCTGTCTGCAATTGTACCGTTAGGAAGCATTATTCTAATTCCTCCCGAGTCAGGTAAATTTTGTTCGGAAACGTCAACATCTATAGAAATTATGTTTGAGACAACTGATCCATTTGTTGGAGATTTGATGAGAAGTTCTGGTGGTTTATTATCAACTTTGAATTCAGCCTCTTTTTCTGCGCGATGTCCAACTGTATCAATGACAGTCACTTTAAGAGTATGACTGCCATCTGTAAGAAGCTCAGACGGAATAGGTGACTCCGTATTGATTTCAATTTCATTTCCATCAAGAGAATATCTTATAGTATCAATATTTTCTTCTATTATTTCTGGCTGAATTTTATGTGTACTATTGATGAATTCTGGAACTACAAACAATATTTGTGGATCTTTTTCGTCTGGTAAGATCGTAGAAAACTTGGCAGTTACTGTCATGGGCTCTGCAATAGATTGTCCTCCAAACAAAGTAGAATGCATCAAAATAGAATATGTCCCAGTCTGGTTTATTGGTGCATACAAGACTGTGGATGTATCATCTTTATTTTTTATTGGAAAGAATCCTCCACCTTCACTAAATGGACTTGTACCAAGCCAATCGCCAGTAGGCCATCCCTGAAAATGACCAAGTACTCCTGGTGGAACATTTGTTTGAACAATTCTT